>DATDQA010000123.1:0-19758 GCA_035292505.1 Saprospiraceae bacterium
ACAGGACTACGATCTCAGCCTTCTCCAGGTACAGACCCTGAATGCTGACAAGGATATCGTACGTGAAGCAATCCGTAAGACGGAGATACGTGCTCCCTTTAGCGGACGACTCGGGTTGAATAATGTAAGCCCGGGTGCATACGTCACTCCGGCGGATATCCTCACCACCATTGCACAAGTCAATAAACTCAAAGTTCAATTCAATGTCCCCGAGCGCTATAGTGCCCAGTTGAAGAATGGCATGCAAGTCACTTTCAACGTAGATGGTTCTCCGAACTCATTCACGGCATCTATCATCGCTACACAAATCGAAATTGACGAAGCGACGCGCAGCCTTGCCGTGCGGGCAGCAGTACAAGCTAACGACCCTGCGCTCATCCCCGGTACCTTTGCCAAAGTCCATCTCATCCTCGACCAGAACGTGAACGCCTTACTTATCCCAAACATCGCGGTGATACCTCAGGGACGAAATAAGCAGATATATCTGTATAAAGCCGGTAAAGCGATGCCTTCTGAGATTATCACGGGAGTGCGGGATAGCTCCAATGTAGAAGTGGTCAGCGGACTGAAACAAGGAGATACCGTCATTACATCGTCGATTTTATTTTTAAGGCCAGGAATTGATGTGAGTATTGCGAAGTTAAATAGTGAGTAGTTTGATGTGAGATGTGTAACGTTTAATGTTTAATGTTTAGGTGTTTAGATGTTTAGGTGTTTAGATGTTTAGGTGTTTAGATGTTTAGGTGTTTAGATGTTTAGGTGTTTAGATGTTTAGATGTTTAGGTGTTTAGATGTTTAGATGTTTAGGTGTTAGTGGCTTAGTGCGTTACACATTAAACATTACACACTAAACGGATTTTTTCATTTTAATTTTCATTTTAATTTTCATTTTCATTTTAATTTTCATTTGAATTTATCCGAACTCAGTCTCCGGCGCCCGGTCTTTGCGATGGTTTGCTCCATCGTGATCCTCATCTTCGGGGGTATCGGATATAAGTTTTTAAGCGTAAGAGAGTATCCTGCGATCGATCCTGCAGTCATCAATGTGCGCACAAATTATATTGGCGCAAATGCAGATATTATTGAACAGCAGATCACAGAACCTCTTGAGAAAGTGATCAATGGTGTACAGGGGGTCAAGAATATCACAAGTACCAGCGCTCAGGGTAGCAGCAACATCACGGTAGAGTTTTTCCTTGGAGTTGACCTGGAGCAGGCTGCGAATGATGTCCGGGACAAGGTAGCCCAGGCTGCAGGCAATCTGCCACAGGACCTCGATGCACCTCCGATCGTATCGAAATCGGATTCGGATTCAGATCCGATTGTCTTTCTGCAGATACAGAGCCATAGTAAAAATTTAATGGAACTCACCGATTATGCGGAAAACGTCGTCCAGGAAAGACTGCAGACGATCTCCGGGGTGAGTGGTGTGAATGTTTTTGGACGGCGATATGCAATGCGGTTGTGGATTGATCCTTCCAGACTTTCTTCCTATAATATTACCATTGAGGATATCAGGTTGGCATTGGATAGAGAAAATGTAGAGTTGCCAGGGGGAAAAATCCGGGGAAATGAAACTTCATTGATCATCAAGACCTTCGGAAGACTTAAGACAGAACCTGATTTCAATGATCTTATCCTCCGTGAGGACAATAATGGCGTGGTGAGATTCCGTGATGTAGGCCGTGCCGAGCTCGGTACTGAAGAAGAGGAAAGATCCTCACGTAAAAACAATGTCCCATCGGTCAACATGGGTGTAGTAGCGCAACCCGGAAGTAATCAGATTGAAATCGTGGATGAAATCTACCGGCGCCTCGCCGATATCAAGAAAGATATGCCGGAAGATATTCTGCTCGAAGTCGGATATGACAGGACGACGTTTGTACGCAATGCAATCAAGGAAGTAGAGCATACATTATTTATCGCGATCGGACTCGTCGTTATTATCATCTTCCTCTTTTTCCGCGAATGGACAATTGCTCTCAGGCCATTGATTGATATCCCCGTGTCGCTGTTAGGTGCATTTTTCATTATGTATGCAATGGGCTTTTCCATTAATGTACTGACTCTGCTGGCAATTGTACTTGCGACCGGGTTGGTCGTAGATGATGGAATCGTCGTGACGGAAAACATTTTCAGGAAGATGGAAAGTGGTATGAACAAATACCGCGCTGCACTCGAAGGCTCGAAAGAGATCTATTTTGCTGTCATCGCTACATCACTTACGCTTGCGATAGTGTTTTTACCGATTATTTTCCTTGAGGGATTTGTCGGTAAGCTCTTCAGAGAGTTTGGTATCGTCCTTGCGGGAGCAGTCCTGATCTCTGCATTTGTCTCGCTGAGTCTTACGCCGGTATTAAATATTTATCTGACGCGGAAAGGCGGAATAAGACATTCCCGCTTTTATTTGTGGACAGAGCCATTTTTCGCAGGCATCGAACGATTATATCGGATTTCTCTGCAGGGATTCATGCGCCTGCGATGGATTTCTTTGTTGATTGTCCTCGCCTCATTAGGTATCATCTATTATTATGGTGGAAACCTGCAGTCGGAACTTGCGCCGATGGAAGACCGGAATCGCGTGCGCGCAAGCCTCACCGGGCCCGAAGGTTCTGACTTTGACTACATCGACAGGATTACTTACCAGGTCGTCGATGAACTCATGGATTCGATTCCGGAGCGATATGTCGTATTATCGTTTGCCCCTACTTTCAGCAGTACATCAACAAATGCGTCGTTTGTGAGCATGGGTTTAGTAGATCCCGAACACCGCGAACGCTCACAGGATGAAGTGGCGCAGCAAATGACAAGAATATTTCACCGTTATAGCAGTGTCCGTGCTTTTGCAATGCAGGAACAAACCATCTCCGTCGGGCTAGGAGGACGCGGTGCATTTCCGGTACAGTTTGTATTGCAAAACCTCAATTTTGATAAACTGAAAGATCGATTGCCTGCTTTCATGGAGGAAGTCCGGAAGAGTGACGTCTTTCAAGGCTTCGATGTCAATCTCAAATTCAATCAGCCGGAATTGCTCATCACCATTGATAGACTGAAGGCGAGCGAACTCGGTGTTTCGGTGCTTGATGTGAACAGCACTCTGCAACTTGCATTGAGCGGTCGCAGGTTTGGTTACTTTGTGATGAATGGAAAACAATACCAGGTGATCGGACAAGTGGACAGGTCTGATCGTGATGATCCCCTCGACCTCAAGTCTATTTTTGTACGTAACAACCGGGGAGAGCTGATTCAGTTGGACAACCTCGTGCATATGGAGGAAGTCGCAAATCCTCCGACGATTTTCCATTACAACAGGTTCAAGAGTGCAACGGTACAGGCAGGCCTGGCACCAGATAAAACGATAGGGGATGGCATTCATGAAATGGAACGGATTGCGGATACTGTCCTGGATGAGACGTTTGTGACTGCCCTCGCTGGTGCCTCACGCGATTTTGAGGAAAGTTCTTCGAATACGTCTTTTGCATTTATGCTTGCACTCATCCTTGTATTCCTCGTATTGTCAGCACAGTTTGAAAGTTTTATTGATCCGATTATTATTATGATTACGGTACCTCTTGCATTGGCAGGGGCGGTACTCAGTCTTTCGATATTTGGTCAGACACTGAATATCTTCTCACAGATAGGTATCATCATGCTCATCGGTATTGTCACTAAGAATGGAATCCTCATCGTGGAGTTTGCAAACCAGAAGCGAAGACGTGGTGAGCAAAAGATACCGGCCGCCATTGATGCCGCTGTCGCGAGGTTGCGTCCGATCCTCATGACAACTCTGGCAACATCGCTCGGTGCACTACCCATCGCTCTTGCTATTGGATCGGCTGGCAGGAGCCGCGTACCGTTGGGTATTGTCATCGTAGGAGGAATGTTATTTGCACTCATCCTCACACTGTACGTAGTGCCGGCGCTGTACTCTTACTTGTCATCAAAGAAGAAAGTCAGTCAGTTCGAAGCTGCAATCGCTGAGGCACCCAAACCGCATCATGCCATGCAGGAAGTCGAACAATAGAAATCCAATACATGCGATTGCCGATGATGTGTCTATATTCTAATATAAGATTTGACAACTTTCTGAAAGTTGTCAAATCTGTTCCAAAAGTTGTCATATCGGTTTGTATTGCGTTAGAATGTACTACCGGGGCACTCCATGCCCAACCCGTGCTGACGCTTGAGGATGCGATTGCCGTTGCTCTGGTAAATAATTATGATATCCTGCTTTCCCGGAATGATTCTGCAGTAGCAGCTCTTGATTATACATACCGGAATGCCGTATTTTTTCCAAGGCTCAATGCAACAGCAGGGACGACATGGGTAAAGAATAATCAGAAGCAGGAATTCGATGATGGCACGGGCAGAGAGGGGAATGTCGCTACGAATAATCTCAATGCCTCACTCGCGTTGAATTGGACGCTCTTTGACGGTCTGAAAATGTTTGCGACAAGGGATAAAGTGGAGCAATATATCCTTCTTGGCGAGCTGACGATCAAGAATCAGGTGATCAATACGGTCGCGGATGTGATCAATACGTATTACAATATTGTAGGCCAAAAGCAACAGCTCAAAGCGATCGAAGAACAGATGAGTATTAGCCAGACGCGGGTCGAACTCGCACAACGCAAACTCGATATCGGAGTGGGGGCAAAGCCTGATGTGTTGCAGAGCCAGGTAGACCTCAATGCGCAAAGGGCTGCTCAGTTGCAGCAGCAGACCTTGATCAGACAATTAAAGGAAACTCTGAACCAGTTGCTGGATCCATCGCCGGAAGGATCGGGTTCAAACCTGTCCACGGATTATGATGTGAGCGACGAGATTCCTTTCAATGCTACACTTTCTCTGGAAGAGATCCAACATGGTCTTGAACAGGCAAATCCTGTCTTGCAAATCGCAAGAAAGAGTATTGACATTGAGTATATCGCACTCGAGGAGCTTAAAGCGGATCGCTATCCCAGATTGGATTTTAATGCAACGTACAATTTCGCAAGAGTCAATAATGATATTGCACTCAATCCTTTCCTCCCGATTTTCAACCGCAACCGGGGATTTAATTATGGATTCACTGTATCGGTGCCTATCCTGAACTATCGCAACACACGGCGCCTCATCGAACAGCAGGAACTCAATATTGGTTTTCAACGACTCCTGTTGGACAATCAACAGTCCTTGTTACGACTCAGTGTGCAGAATGCCTTTCACGACTTTGAACTTCAGCAGCAAGCCCTTGCACTGGAAGAAGAGAACATTCTCCTTGCCCGTGAAAATGTAGAGATCATCCTGGAGACCTATCGCCTGGGGTATGCAACGTATCTGCAATTAAGAGAAGCTCAGAAGAGTCTTGAAGATGCGTATACAAGGCTCATCGCTGCACGATTCAATACCAAGCTGGCGGAGACGGAGTTGTTGAGATTGAAAGGGGAGTTGGTCAGGTAATGTGGATAAACCTGAACTGTTTAACTGTTTAGGTGTGTAAATGTTTAGATGTAGCAAGGTGAAGTTTGAAAATTTTTCTACATTTCGTCTACGCATTTAACTATTCACATTTAAACCATTTTTACCATGAAAACCTATTCTTTTGAATCCCTCAACGTATGGCAATGTGCCAGAAAATTGGCGAATTTTATTTACACCCTCACTGCTTCTTTTCCTCCGGAAGAAAAGTTTGGAATGGTTAGTCAAATGAGGAGAGCAGCAATTTCAGTGTGCTCCAATTTGGCAGAAGGCAGCTCGAAGCATTCAGGAAAGGAAAAAGCAAAGTATTCCGGGAATTCCTACTGCAGTTTGATGGAGCTTCTGAATCAAAGTATAGTTGGTGTGGATCTGCTGTACATTCGATCAGAAGATTTGACAACATTACGGAGTCTTGTCGATGAAATCGCCGTAAAAACAAGTCGACTCAGAGAATCTCAATTGAAGGAATATCAGCAATCTAAAATTAAACCCAAAAGGCATTAACTACACATCTAAAACACCTACACATCTAAACACCTACACATCTAAACATTTACACAGTTACCGATACCTCAACCCATACCCAAACTCATACAAAGGCTTCTCACTATCATACGGCACATCTGCTTTCTGATTTCTCACGGCATCCATGGATGAGGGGAGCTCAAAGGGCAGCTTGCCTTCCGGTTTCGCATTCCCAAATAAGACTTCACATACGGATTTGTCACTTGCGCCATAGTCGGCGATGAGCGCTTTTGCTTGCGCCGCAATTTCTGGGATCACAGCAGGCCGGTCAAGATAGATATCGATGATGGTAGGAACTGTTTTCAATAAGTTCAGGATCCGTTCTTTTTCCTCGCCTTTGAAATCCAGGTCGCCATGATGAAAGCCCACTGCGAAAGAATTCTTCGAATCCACAGGGTACCAGGGTGTTTGCAAACGGATGATAGCGAGATCGGCTTCCTGGGGCGTTTTTACAACAGTAGCATATGCAGAAACCGTTGCGGAATCCATTTTCTCAATATAGACTTTGAGTTTTCTTTTCGCAAGAGGCAGCACATGGTTATCATTCTTCAACAAAGTCATAGAACGCTGCTGACTGACTTCGCCGAGTTGGCGGGAGGAAGCATTTCCCACGACAGACTTTACTTTGGATTCATCCAGGTAGGGATTGTCAAACAATCCGAGCTGAAATTTTTGTTTCAACAAGCGTTTTACAGAAATATCGACACGCGTTTCTTTGAGCTTACCTGCTTTCACCAGTTCGACTACGAGTTCTGGTTTGTTTTCACCACCGAACTGATCGCATCCTGCATTGAGTATCTTGAGCACACGATCCGCTTCACTCAGATGTTCCGCTCCCCATGCACGTGCGGGATAGACATAATCCGCTCCCATTGGAACATCAGACACAAGTCCCCAGTCGGTACAGACCACACCATCATAGTTGTATTTCTCGCGTAATAATCCAGTGATGATATCAGTGTTATACGCCATCGCGACATCTTCTTCCGTTTGTCCGACAGGAATTCCATAATAAGGCATAATCGCGGCAGTACCAGACGCAATTGCGGCTTCAAAGGGAATGAGATGATAGTTGAAATTCTCACCCGGATAGATTTGCCCTTTTTGAAATTCAAAATGCGGATCAAGACCTTCATTCTGCGGTCCACCACCAGGGAAGTGTTTTGTCATACAGGCAATGCTTTCAGCACCAAGTTTTGGGCCTTGCATCCCGAAGATATACGCCTTGACCATTTTAGAAGTCAGCTGCGCATCTTCACCAAAGCCGCCATTGATACGAGGCCAGCGTGGCTCGGTGCCGAGGTCGATTTGCGGATGTAAGGCTTCACGGATACCTACTGCGAGATACTCCGCTCTCACGATATCAGCGAATTCCCGCACAAGATTCACGTCTCCGAGTGCGGCAAATCCCAGCGTCTCACAAAACTGAGAGAATCCCTGTGCATTCATCGAAAAAATACTATTGCTGAAATGATGACGCGGATCAGAGGCAATCGTCACTGGGATACCGAGCCGTGTATTTTGTTCAGCATAACGCTGCAGATTATTGTACCACCTGGCAGTGGCGGAGGGGTCGGCTGGAATCTGCCAAAGGTTGAAATGGGTCATCTTCAGCTTATCCATATTCTCTATGGCTGCCGGAAGAAAAGCAGAAAACCCGGTACCCATTTTTTTCTCAAGCGATCCGTCATCATTCACGGGAGCCCCGTTGATGAAAAGCATGCCGGCTTTTTCTTCCAGCGTCATTTGAGAGAGTACATCCTTGACGCGTGTCTCGATGTCCTGCCTGATGTCTTCATATGGATCCAACCTGCCGTTTTTGTTGAGATCACGATAGACAATTCCACCGGGATGCACTTTTATATCTGTACGTGCCAGTGCAATATGAGACTGTGTTGTGTTACGGTTTTCTGAGCTCTCATCGGATGAAAATATCGTGATGAGGATGCCCATGAGAATGGTGCAAAGGAGTTGCATAAACATCTGTTTTTTTGTTCGCGATGTAAATCTGGAGAATATTTTGGTGAAATCATGGGACGTTCATCCAGGTATGCTGTACAAGCAACTTAGATTTTGTGTTAACAATCTTTCATGTTATCCAGACCAGCGCGCTCGTACCGGAGGAGGATGATAATAGTTCGGAACACGCGGCTTGTTAAAAACCAAAGCCCACGTGCAGGCCTCCTAATTGCGTATATCCTGAGTTTTTCTCAGGTCCGAATCTACCGGGCGCAACCAATTCTATAAAAATAACAGTCTGTTCCCCAATTTTGAAAGCTTTGTTTACTAAGGGGGTAAATCCAAATTGACCCTGACCGGACTCACATGCCAATCGCAATCCGAATGTCCAGCCATGTTTTAATGGAAACAGAACCCCGGGATGATATAATACATGAACTTTATAGGGAAGATCGGTTTGGACATAGGGCTTGACAAAAGGAACGACCTCCAGGTCTACCTTGACTTTCCCGGAAGTGTTCAAGGTCACACCTAATGGGAATCCGATAGAATAGAAGCTGGTCTGATCAAGAAACTTTGTCCCATCGCCATTCGCCGCAAACACGATTTGTACCACCCCGACGTGATAGCCTGAAAGTTTAGGCATGACCGGGTCTTGGTCTGTTGCTGTATCCTGTGCGTGTAATGAAACACAAAACAGCACCAGCGAAATCAGGAAAACTGCTCTTTTGTACATATTCCAGTATTTATTAGTTGGCCTCCTGGGGTAGCACTGGTGGTAAAGATAATACGGATTTTTAATAAGGACAAATATGTCCTTAAATATTTAATGAGAATCGACCCCCAATCTGACCGGTTGAACGAAGGGGATGGAGAGACTACTCTGCAGTGAGGGATGTGTGTAGAAAAAGCGGACAGAAACATGGACAAGGGGCTGTGAAATCTAATGCGATAGGCTAGCCCGCTTGTGGTTACTGAAAAAATTGAAATACACTGTTAACAATATTACCATGAGGAAAGTAAAAAGGGTCACCATATCCACGATTTTCGGATCGAAGTCCATCCCCGTGATCTTATCTGCGAAATATTTGATGAAGGAATTGGGAAGGTTAGTCTCACTGAGCTTTTGCTTTACCTCCCAATGCCAGTCGGTAAGAAAGCAATATCCCCAGCCATACCAGATACCGAGCAAAAACCATGAGATGCCTGTGGCTGTCACCACGATGAGATGCACTTTCCTCGTCTTGCTCCAGATCCATCCGGAGAGGTTAAATCCAATGATGGCGAGATGGAGGAAAGTGAAAACGATATCGAGGAGTGTAAGCATGGCAGGTGTCCTGCTCAAATGTTACGAGAATTTATGCACACTGATTGCTTTTGCAATTTCATTACGAAACAAAGACAGCCGTATCTGAGATACATCATTTATTCAGATGGTTCATTTGGCAGGTTTCGTAAATTCTTAATATATCTGGCCTCATTAAAAGGCTTTAGATATTTCATGACTTCGAAGAGTTCAACCATGACGCATTGACCAATAAGCTGTTTCGTCTCAACGTCACTAAAACCCATCTGTGTCAACCTGTCATGGGTGATGCGTGTCTCTGCCGGATCATTTTGCCTGATCTGGTTATCTATGATCTGTAGTATTTGCTCTCTGAGAATCTTGTTGACTTTCATTGACTTTGCAGGTTGATAGCATCCGTGATATTGACTGGACATAACCCAAACCCTAAATAAAGATGTCAAAAACCCGCCACATCGCACGCCGACGTAGACCAACGCTGCCTCCTTCGTGGACTTGATCACCTTTGTTCTTTGCGGTGACCCTTCGCCGCTCCAAGAGACCCTTGGGCCGAAGCTCGCTACACGGTTATTTTCTTCACACTTATTGCCGTAGCTCAGGGGAAGGCGAGTCTCACCCTCTCACCCTCTCACCCTCTCACCTTCTCACCCTCTCACCCTCTCACCCTCTCACCCAGGGAGTCCCTTGGACACATTCCTCTCTCACTGCCATGATTATCTTTGACCTGTTATTCAATTAAAAACCATTTCATGAAGATTCTGAACCTGTTCTTATTTGGTATTGGTATGCTCTCGATGATCTCCTGTGCTCCCAAAAATGATGCTGGTCAGGATGAAGATGACTCTACCGCCGGTCTTAAAATTGTCTATATAAACGGTGACTCCATCCTTCATAATTATAGTGAGTTCCGTTCAGCCTCCGAAAATATGGAGGAGAAACAACGGAATGCGGAAGAGATTTTACAAATCAAAGGTGCAGAACTTGAGAAAGAAATAATGGCGTATCAACGCAAAGCACAAGCCGGGATTCTTTCCAGGAATGAAATGGAAGTGCAGGAGAGAAGGCTAGGAGCGAAGCAGCAAGCGTTACTTAATGAACGCGACCAGATGACGGATTCCCTTCTATCGGAGACAACCGAAATCAATGACCGTCTTCAAAAGATCATCAAAGAGAAACTCGAAGAGATCAAAAAACAGGAAGGCTACGACTTTATTCTCAATTATGCTGAAGGCGGTCAAATCCTCATTGCCGATGAAAAGCACGATATCACGGTGCGTGTATTGGAGGCATTAAATAAAGGCGCAGGGAAGGATACGATGAAAAAGGACTCGATGCAGTAGGGGTTCTGCTCTTTGCTCTCTGCTCTTTGCCCTCTGCTCTCTGCTCTATGCTCTCTGCTCTATGCTCTTTGCCCTCTGCTCTCTGCTCTCTGCCCTCTGCCTATTTCCGCGATCGCAATCCCTGATTCCCCCGCTACCGTATAAAGCAGGTATGTCTTTCCGTCTTCCTTGAAAATAGCCGGATCCCGCAGTTCTCTGACTGGTACTCGTACAGCTCCGCTTTGAGAAGACCTGAGAGGCAGGTTCGCCCCTTCATAGCTGAGTTCAGGCTTCAATATCATTAACGGTGGAGTGGGTATCCATTCATTCCAGTCCTCTGTGAGTACAATTTTTGAAAGAAGGATGGATTCAGGCCGGTCCCCGATCCTGGAGTAGAGCACATGTAATATCCCGTCTTCCAATGAGACGGCACAATGTCTCAGCATAGAAGGGTTTTGAATTTTGAGAAAAGGATTCGGCCCTTCGTCAAATTTGGATACGCCATCTCCCGATCGATACATGACGCCAAGGCGGGCAATAGCATAGTAAGTATGATCCCATTGAAATACCCTGAAATAAGCCCCACCAAGGAACTCTCTCCCAGTATTGAAGACGATTCCGTTTGGAGACGAAGCACGCAGTGTTACTTGCATGTAGTTTTTTCTATCCGCTGAGGAGCCACCAGTAAAAACCATGCAGTGGAAATACATGATCAATTCTCTTTTCTCATGATCGACATGTACATCGGGAGATGCCAGGTGTTTGAGATTTGAGAATTCCGTAGATGGAAATTCATTGCAGATGCATTCATCCAGGCCCAGAACACCAGGTGTGTAGATCGTCCAGGGACCGGCGAGATTATCTGCATACGCAAGACGAAGATAATTTCCGTGGTGGTGTGCAAAGTAGAGGTAGTATCTACCTAATGGATGATTCACCCAATCCGGTACCCTGATCAGCGAAGGTCCATTGATATTGTCACCATGCCCGGGTGGTAACATATCAGGCCTGATGATAGGATTGGAGTCGCATCGCGTTGCATATTCAGGTTTACGGCGAAAGATGCGAAGGAGGTTCAAAGTCCAGGAATCAGGATTCAGAATATAGTTTATTAAAATACAACGAATGAAGAAGCTACCTGCAAACAGAGAACGGCAAGAAGCGAATAGCTTTTTGATTTTACCCTCCAAAGTCGTCGAAGGCAATATTCTCCTGTGGTACACCGAGTTCATCGAGCATCTTGATCACTGCTGCATTCATCAGCGGAGGACCACAGAAATAGTATTCGATCTCTTCAGGTTCGGGATGACTCTTCAGATAATGATCATACAGGACCTGGTGAATAAATCCGGTGAAACCTTCTCCCTCCGGATCGTCGATACTCTTCTTCGGTACCCAGGTATCTTCTGGCAGGGCAGCAGAGAGTGCGATATGAAATTTGAAATTCGGGAAATGCTTTTCAATTTCGCGGAACTGGTTTACATAAAACAACTCGCGTTTTGAACGACCGCCATACCAGTATGATACTTTGCGGTTTGTTTCTTTCAGAGTATGAAACATATGGAAGAGATGCGAGCGTAATGGTGCCATTCCTGCGCCACCACCGATATAGACCATTTCTTTGCCGGTATCCTTGATAAAGAATTCTCCGTAGGGTCCTGAGATTGTGCATTTGTCTCCCGGTTTCAATCCAAATGTGTACGATGAACATACGCCTGGATTTACGGCAAGCCAGTTATTTGTTTTTTTATCCCAGGGTGGGGTAGCAATACGGATGTTGAGTTTTACAATGTTTCCTTCAGCAGGATGGTTGGCCATGGAATATGCTCTGAATTGTAGTTCGGGGTTTACCATTTTCAGATCCCAGAGTTTCCATTGATCCCATTCCGCTTTGAATTTGTCAGGAGTCTCGTGAAATTCCGGGTGGGCAGTGATATCAAAATCACGAAAATTGACAGTAACCTCTGGCACATCAATCTGTATATATCCACCTGGCTTAAAATCCAGTTTCTCACCCTCCGGAAGTCTTACGATAAACTCTTTGATAAAAGAAGCGACGTTATAGTTGGAGGTGACTTCACATTCCCATTTTTTAATGCCGAAGACTTCTTCAGGTACACGGATTTCCATATCCTGGCGCACTTTCACCTGGCATGCGAGGCGCATATGTTCTTTCACTTCTTTTCTTGTAAGGTGATTGAGTTCTGTTGGGAGTACGTCTCCTCCACCAGAGTCGATATAGCATTCGCACATTGCACAAGTACCTCCACCTCCGCAAGCTGATGGCAGGAAGATTTTTTCTGATGAAAGTGTGTTCAGCAAATTACTTCCGGGCTTTACCAGGAGCGGCTTTTCCACTTCCCCATTAATAATAATTTTCACATCCCCTTGCGCGACAAGTTTCTTTTGAGCAATAAGCAATCCATAGGACATGGAAAGAAGCAACACAGAAAAGGCCACAACTCCCCAGATGACAAACCACAAATCAATGAGAAAAAACATGTATTGATAAAATTAAGAGAGTCAGTTTCCAAGTGCCGTTTGTTCAAAATAGGTTGCGGGGTTGATACCCATCAGGCTCATGAAGGCGACCCCCATGAGTCCCGTGATGATAAATGCAATCCCAAGTCCGCGTAACGGTGCCGGGATCTGTGCATATTTCAATTTTTCACGAATCGCAGCAAGAAGGACGATCGCAAGAGCCCACCCTACACCAGAACCAAAACCATATGTTACGGATTCCATGAAGTTATATTCACGCGCAACCATAAACAACGCTGCTCCAAGGATCGCACAATTGACAGTGATCAGGGGTAGAAAAATACCAAGCGCATTGTAAAGGCCTGGAGAGTATTTCTCAACAGCCATCTCTACCAATTGGACTGATGCTGCAATGCTCGCAATAAATAAGATGAACCGCAGAAACGTCAAATCCATTTTGAATATTCCCCTGGGACCCAGGATGAGTTCACTAATGACCCAATTGATCGGGACAGTCAGGATCAATACAAAAATGACGGCAATGCCAAGACCGACAGCAGTCTTCACACTTTTGGAGACAGCGAGATAAGAGCACATCCCCAGGAAATACGCCAGCACCATATTCTCGATGAAGGCGGATTTTATAAAGATATTGAGGAGGTCCATTTTGATTAATTGATTAAATTATTTAATTATTTATCATTCATCAACAATCGTTCATTCTCATGACACGTCTACAAGCTTCGGATTCATCGTCCTGTGTATCCAGATAATAATGGCAACCAAAAACAACGCGGCTGCGGGTAAGACCATCAAACCATTCGGTTGATACCACCTCAGCCAGGAAAGCTCAGTGGTATTCAGCAGAAATTCGGGTGTGGCCCCGATAATTTTATAACCGGCGATGGCACCACGTCCAAAGAATTCTCTGACGATCCCCAATACTACAAGGATCACTCCGTAACCAAGACCGTTGCCAATTCCATCGAGGAAAGCACGCCATGGTCTATTTGCCATTGCAAATGCTTCGAGCCGTCCCATGACAATACAGTTCGTGATGATCAGACCGATGAACACGGAAAGCTGTTTCCAGATAGGGTACGAGTATGCCTTAAGGATTTGTTCTATGACAGTCACAAGTGCTGCAATCACAACCAATTGAACAATCATCCGGATTTGTTTGGGTATGCCTTTGCGCAGGAGTGAGACTGTCAGGTTTGAGAATCCGGTTACCAGGACGACGGAGATGGCCATGATCACCGCAGGTTTGACCAGCGTAGTCACAGCAAGTGCAGAACAGATGCCAAGGATTTGTACCGTGATCGGGTTATTGGAGTCTATCGGCTCAGTAACCAGCTTCTTTTCCTTTTTGCTCCACCACCTTTCTTTCTCTTTTACTGCCGGTGCCGGAGCTACAGCCATATCTTCCATGATAGTGATGATATAAGTTTACAACTTAAAAAAGTATCTTCTATTTCGTTTTCAACGATTCAAAATACGGGAGATATGGCGCGATGCCTTTGTACAACATGTCATGCACCCCCCGCGACGTAATGGTGGCACCTGAAATACCATCTACTTCATGTGCTTTTCTTTTCACTCCACCCTTGACCACGCCGACCGACACATACTTTGGTCCTTCAAAGATCGTTTTGCCCTGAAATTGTCTGCTGAAATTAGGATTGTCTTTGATCTCCGCGCCCAGGCCGGGTGTCTCTGCTGCATGCCCAAACGATGTACCGACTATTGTATTAAAATCGTCTGCCAGTGCAATATATCCCCAGATCTTATCCCAAAGTCCATTACCCCGGACAGTCATGAGGTAGATATTGCCTTTCTCACCTTTATACACGAACAAAGGGTATTTCCTATCGGCCAGTGGCTTTTTATCTTCAGCAGCGACATCGATATCCTCTGCTTTCACGTCCTCCACCGTTTTTCCTGTGGCATCGAGGGTGATCTGTTCTACTTTGGTATCAAAGAGGGCCAGGATTTCTTTATCCTTGAGTTTGGACGGATCCTGTCCAAGCTGATCTTTGATCGCGGAAAGAATATCCTTTTTGTTATAGACTTCTTCATTGGCGATATGGCGAGGATGCAATATATTCACCACAAAGGCCAGTACCACCGCCGTGATCAACGACATGATAAGCGTATACAGGAGGATATATCGATTATTCATGGCGCAGCCTTTTCTTCATGTTTGACTCAAGTATAAAATGATCGATCAAGGGTGCAAACGAATTCATAAACAATATCGAAAGCATCCAACCTTCAGGATACGCCGGATTCATCACGCGGATAATCAAGCCTATTGAACCGATTAATAACCCATAAATCCACTTGCCTTTGTTCGTACCCGCCGCCGTCACAGGATCTGTCGCCATAAAGGCCATTGCGAAGAAAAAGCTACCCAGGTAGAAATGATAATACCAGGGCAGATCCATAAAGACATTCACACCCCACGCATTCAGAAGCATCGCTGTTCCCGCCATACCTATCATCATCCCTACCATCACCCGCCAACTGGCGATGCCGGTTCCAATCAGAAAGAGCGCCCCGACCAGGATTAAAGGCTTCGATGTTTCACCAACCGACCCGGGAATTGCACCCCACCAGAGTTGCCCAGGTGAATAATGTTGTGTTACTTTCTCCCAACCTCCTTCATATGCCAGAGCCAAAGGTGTCGCGCCGCTATAACCATCCACCACTGTCAACGACGCATCAAAAGTACTCCAGCCGAATCGTTCAAAAATCGCATTGAAAAATCCCGTTTGCCACCAACCATAATCTACTGCAGCTCCCGGTGTGACACTCTCCAATCCTGCGACCCATACCTGGTCACCTGAAATCGTCCCAGGATATGCAAAAAAGACAAATACTCTTGAAAGCAGTGCGATATTCCAGATATTCATTCCAGTCCCTCCAAAAGCTTCTTTTCCAATAATCACTGCGAAGGCGACCGATAAGCATAAAATCCATATCGGAATATCCGGAGGCATGATCAATGGGATCAGCGCACCTGTCACGAGGAAGCCCTCTTCTATACCATGCCCTTTCCTTGAAGCAAAGTAAAACTCAATGCCAAGACCCACGAGGTAAGTCCAGATAAAAATCGGGACGATCTTCGTGAGACCATAGGCAATTTTCAGGTGTAAGGCTTCAAAATAACCGGTATTGATTCCCAGTGCCAGGAAGTGTTGATGCCCGACGTTCCAAGTTCCAAAAATGTAGCACAGCTGCAATGCAATAACAACATAAATCATCGTGCGCTTCAGATCCATCCCGTCACGAATATGGACGCCACCTTTCGTGACCGTATTCGGCACATACAGGAACGTAAAGAACCCATCATACAACGTATGCAGAAAAGGATGTTTGGCTTTATCCGGTTCGAGTTTCTTTATCCGATCGATCAGTTTCATTTCTAAGTGGTCTCTAAGTAGCTTCTAAGTGGCTTGTAAGTGGCTTGTAAGTGGCTTGTAAGTTGCTTGTAAGTGGCATCTAAGTTGCTTGTAGCGTTTTAAACATTAAACATTAAACATTCCTCTCACCGCCCATCATTCATCACCCATCATTCATGCATTTTTACGTCTGTTCCCTCATCACTTTTTGTCCATCCTTTAATATCTGTTGCAGCGGCATCTTTGAAGTACAGGCAAACTCACAGAGTGCGATATCTTCTTCACTCAGCTCATAGATACCCAGGCCTTCCATTTTTTCAAGATCATTTGCGAGGATCGCTTTCATGAGATGCTGTGGATAAATCTTCATCGGCAACATCTCTTCATATTGACCGGTCATCACAAACGCGCGCTTCTCTCCATGTGTATTTGTGTTCGCAATAAACCTGCTATCGGGAAAGAGGAAGTTTGGAAAGGTGCGACTCACACTCGGCCTTTCTGTCAACGGTAACAGCCAACCAAACATCTCATATTCATTACCTTCTTTCAGCACAGTCAACTGATCATCGTGGAAATTCAGATAACTGTCCTGTGATTTCTGTTCTCCGGACAACACGTCACCGCTGATATATCTCAGATTATCACCATCCAGATTGTCTTTGTTCAATTCACCGATATGCGCGCCGACATATGTACGTACATATGTCGGTTTTCTAACCGGGCTTCCGGTGATTGCAACAATACGGCTACCATCCAATTGTCCTGTAATGAACAACCTGCCGATTGCTGCGACCTCCTGAATACCCAATGTCCACACCTTTTGTCCCGGTTTCATCGGCGTAACATGATGAATCTGCACTCCTACATTTCCAGATGGATGCGGTCCTCTGAACCAGTGTTTCTCAACGCCCGACGCTTCAGTAAAAATTGCTGAAGGATTGGCATCCCCACGACCATCAAGACCAAGATGCACTTTTCCGGATGTCAGTTTTCCGAGAACGTCGAGACCCATTTGAAAGTCTTCACCCTTACCTTGCATGATAAAATTCGCGTCGGGTGCCAGGGGTGCACTGTCAAAAGTAGAAATGAAGATGTGTACAGGAATCACATGCGGATCAGGTACGAGATTGTATGGTCTCTGCCGGATCAACGTCCATGCGCCTGTCTGAAGAAGAAATTCAACCAGTGATTCGCGACTGATCTGTGACATATCAGGAACGTGATGTTCGAGATATTGGAGTTGTCTGTCTGCAAGTATCACCACTTCAGTGATTGCGCGTTTCGCACCACGACGAATCTCCAGGATCTCGCCACTGACTGGCGCGACATACTGCACGTCGGGTCTTTTTTTATCGATAAACAATGGCTGCCCGGCTTTTACAGTATTACCGGTTTCCAGAAGGACTTTCGGTATAGGGGACATGTCTGTAAAATTCTGTGGCTGCATTGCGTAACGCGTCACATGTACGGTATCATGGATCTCATGAGCGGCTTCACCTTCCAACTTAATATCATAACCTGCTTTCAGAATATAGACATCCTGGTCTTTCAGCGGGTCAGGTAGTTTTGGTGCAAACAATACGCCAAGGCCTCCCCAGAGATCCAGGCCTTCAGTTTGCAGATTATGCTTAGAAGCTTCGACACGCAGGAGGTTATCCGCCACCTGCATGATGACACCGATAAGGAGGATGGCAGCTACGACGAGAAGGGCGTAGAGCAGAAGATTTGTATTTCCGGTGCTCTGTGCAGAGAGGTCATCTGCGCAGGCTATCATGAGTACTGAGAGGAAAACAATCCGGTAGGGCGATTTTCTCAAATCCACAACGATGTCAATCTTTTTTGTTTGCCGGCACAGCAGCAATTTTCAGGGGGTCAAATATAGTCGCTTTCTCTATAAAAAGGGGAGAAGCCGGAGAAATCGGAAAAGCCGGAAAAACAGGGGAAAATCTGAAATCCTAGATCCTATGTCCGCAATCCAAAATCCGCAATCCGCAATTCGCAATCACCCTATGCCCTGTGCTCTTTATGTTTCTTCCATTGTACATACCCCCAAATGGCTACGAGGAGATAGACTGCATATAATACGGCAATAAGTCCCCCACCTCTCGTCCAGAAGAGAATGACATATACGGAATCGATCGCGATCCAGTAAAGCCAGTTCTCGAGCACTTTGCGCACGAGCAGCCATGTCGCCCAGAGCGAGAGCAAGGTTGTGAGTGTATCGAGATAGCTGTATGCCGCATTGGTATATCTCTGCAGGACAATTGAAATCGGAATACTAGCCAATACTCCGACTACGATAGGAATAAGATGTTTCTTCCATTGCCATGACGATACGTGCAGAGATCTCCCGGGTTCATTCCGAAATAACCAATAATAAAGCCCGAGGAATCCGAACAGCACATAGAATATTTGCAAGACACCATCGGCATAAAGCTGAAATACGGCAAAATCATCTGCGGCGATCACGGAGCAACTTATGATCCCAAACGGCCAACAAAGCGGCTTTTCATACGCCGCGAGGACCACATAGATAAGGCCGGTGATGAGGGCAATCCATTGAGTGGTGGATTGATGGAGGAGGGATGTAAGAATGTCTTGCATGACTGCGCAAATATCTTCATTGATAAATACTTCGCAGTGTCTTTGATAAGGCAATAAAGATGTGTATCGATATGGTGAGAAATTCAAAAGTTCGGTATGTATCTTTGCGTGGACATTCACAGGAATAGCAGAAGAGAATAACGTGTAAAGAAGGGATGTCTTGATTCCGAAATCCCTGCCTGACCGGTGCCATAGGCATCCCTATGGGGCACGTAGGCGTCATCTGAAATCCGAAATCAACAATGTTTCGCTTCGAACATCCTCTCTTCCTCTGGTCATTTGCAATCCTGCCTTTGTTGATAGGTCTGTTTCTGTTTTCGCGCTGGATGTCTGCCCGTGCACAGGGAAAGTTCTCAACCGACAATGCCATGAAAAGATTACTGGGTCAGTGGTCTCAGGGTAAAGAACTAGTGAGAACGATACTCCTCTTTTTAGGCATCGCCTTACTTTGCATGGCGCTCGCTAATCCGCAATGGGGTGTACGACGTGAAAAAGTGCAGGCGAAAGCAGCGGATATTTTTATCGCGCTTGATATCTCCAATAGCATGTATGCGCAAGACATCGCACCGAGCCGATTGGAGCGGGCAAAAAAGTTTGCAGCAGACCTGGTCCATGCGCTGCGCGGTGAACGTATCGGACTCATCCTTTTCGCGGGCAATGCCTATCTGCAGATGCCTCTCACGACAGACTATGCTGCAGC
>DATDQA010000124.1:0-7032 GCA_035292505.1 Saprospiraceae bacterium
ACTCCCGATACAACCTACAGGCAGGTTTCAACTGAATTTGAACATCCTTGGCATGTTCTGTACTTAGCGGCACAGTTCGATCCATCTCAACCATCTCGACTAAAAAAGAAAGCGCCGCTCCGGATTCACAGGATGCAGCGCTTCCTCCTTATATGTTCATTAATTCTTCAGTTTAATGCCAGAGAGCGATAGGTATCGTTTTCAACAAATGTTGTTGTGCGTAAATGGCAATGAAATACATACCTGAAGGATATGCTCTTAAATCCAATTCATGCTCTCTACCCATCCATTCTGACCTGGTAAGAGATTGACCTAATGCATCGAAAACATGCAATGTATGCGCGATATCCACATCAGAATCAATGATGATAATCAATGGTTGATCAGCAGGATTGCCGAGTATCTGGACCAGTATCCCGGGGCGCACCCATTCATAACCTTCAGGATTCACAATATGAATTGGTTGTGTCACAAATTCACACCCATTTGCATCTGTCACCGTACACTGATATGTGCCTGTCGGCAGTGAAAAGAGATCCTCTGTCGTTGCCCCATTACTCCACAGGAAGGTATAGCCTTGCGTTCCCCCATTCACCGTCAGATCTATCCCAGGTCCGGTAATACCTGGCGGGATCGTTTTTACCTTAACATCCAGAATGGTTGGCTCAAAGATTGAACCCAGAACCTGGGTGACATTCCCTTGATCATCGGAGACCGTAAGGAGATAGAGACCCGGTCCAAGACCTGTCTGCACGGGACCATTCAACACAGTTCCATCAGGTGCAAGCCAGGTAAACTGATAATTACCGCTGCCTCCAACTGCAATTGCTTCCAGGGTTCCATCCTGCGCTCCAAAGCATGATACATTGCTGATTCCTAATTCCACAAGTATTGCAGACGTCGTGCTTTGTACCCATATATCAAGACAATGTTCATCGCTTCCACAGGCATTTGTGACAGTGAGGCATACGTGATACGTGCCAGTGATGTTATAAGTATGTTCGGGGTTTGAAACATCGGAAGTCTGTCCATCACCAAAATCCCAATGATATGAGGTTGCGTCGATTTGTACTGCGTTAAACTTTGCCACCAATTCTTCTGCAGAAAAGGCGAATGCTGCATCGGGGAATACTCTTACATCCGTCACGACAACGACATCTGTATTCGTACAGCTCGTATTGATGTTGGTCACGAGTACCTGATACGTGCCGGCAGCATCGAATTGGGGGATGGGTGCATTCATCCCGGATAAAATATGACCGTCTGTTGTCGTCCATGCGTACAGAAAGTCACCACCGGATTCGGTTGTGACATCTGGTTGTACAATTTGACTTCCACAATCAATGACGAGATCGGGGCCGGCATCAATATCCGGAGCCTCGATACTCCCGAATACTTCAATTGATTCCTGGACATCACAACCATATTCGATGTCTTCAATATTCAGAGTATAGGAGCCGGGAGCGAATACGGTACAAGCGAGGTCAAATTCTCCATCTATGATGTCGCCTTCCTGTGTCGACCATGAATACTCGAGATCTCCACCAGCGGGGTTCAAAATAAACGGAATAATCACAACAGGGCCCGTAGCACATGTCACAGTTGGCTCTGCCGGCATGATGATTTCGGGTCCTTCGATATTTTCGATACTCACTTCCATACCAACCGCACATTCATTGGCATCATATAAGTCCAGCACATAATCTCCCTGGCCTAGCCCAACGACAGTAAAGCTTCCTTGCAATACAAAGCCATCTGACGCTTCCAGGGTATAAGGTTCAGTTCCCCCGGATGGTGTGACAACGATTGTGCCCTGATTCTGACCACAATGATCTGCGATGAGTTCAACTTCAAAATCGAGAATCTCCGGCTCTTCAACTGTATAAGATTCAATGTACTCACAACCTTGAGCATCTTCAATTGTGACCGTGTATTGGCCGGCACTCAAACCCAGGATTATCGGATCGTTATCGCCATTACTCCAGAAGTACGAGAACCCCCCATTTCCACCGACCACTTCAATCGAGATACTTCCTGTGCCGTCATCAAAACAGAGCAAGTCATTGACCTCGAAATCAGCCACTTCAATAGGCGTCAGCGGACCGCTAATCTCGACATCATCAATCAGAATTTGACGGCCATTACCCTCAGTGACAGTCACTGCATAGGTTCCTGCTTCTACATCCAGGAGGTCTTCAGTGATATCACCATTACTCCAATGATAGGTAATGCTGCTATATCCACCTGTTGCCTCAATGTCCGCATTTCCTTCGCCAAATCCGTAACATGTAGTACCATTGGTAGATAAAAGTTCAGCTTCGAGTGAGCAGCTTTCGATCCATGTAGTAAGGATGGGTGCACCTACCTGACCCACCTCATAGATCTTTCTGTCCTGACATACCTTATAAATTGTCGGGAAGTAAGCGATGTCATATGCATCCATGATTCCAAAATCCGCTACCTGAAGATCAATGATTGGAAACGAGGTACCTGTCACCCAATCTCCCTGGGACTGATCCGTGAGACCGAGTAAATCATCCATATCGGTGGACAAATCGCCTTCAATCCAGAAGACCATCGATTCATTCGTACCATCGGGTCCATGTTCTTCGTAGAAAGTTTCCAGCGCGCCGGTTTGATGATAATTCCAGCATGGACCGCACCAGGTGGCGCTGAAATCGATGACAACGGTCTTGCCTTGATCCAGCAGGTCGTACAAGTGATGCGTATTGCCAAAGATGTCTGTTAGTGTCCAGTCTGGAGCTGTGTCGCCATCATCTAATTGAGCGTTGAGGGGTTGAAAAGCGATAAGGAGAATGGCTGTGCAGGCTAAAACGAATAGTGTATTCTTCATGCCGGAGTGAATTTGAGAAGAAAAGTAATGCAAAATGTCCTGGATACCAAAGAAAAGGGGGATTTTTTCGATTTCCGGGTGGTTGACGTCCGACAAGATTTGATACAAGATCACTCTAAAACGCAAACAGGCGAAGTCTTTTTGGGACTCCGCCTGTCTGATAATTAAAGAAATTTACCGCAATTATCCGATCTCAATCATGCGACTTTTTTCTTCTTTCACGACCTCAGCTTTTTTAGGTGCCGTAAGCATGAGAACGCCATTCTCGTATTTCGCAGCGATCTGCTCTTTATCTACGGTCTTAGGCAAGACAAAACTGCGGCTGAATGAACTGTAATTGAACTCACGTCGTGTGAATTTTCCTTCTGTCGTTTCATTCCCCAATGATTTCTCTGCGGAGACAGTGAGCCGGTCTTTGTCCAGAGAGATCTTAAAGTCTTCCTTGCTTAGGCCAGGTGCTGCGATTTCAAGTTGATAACCGTTCTGGGCCTCGGAGATATTGACTGATGGGACGTTTGTCGCAAAATCCGCACCTATCACATTTCCGATGCTACTGCCGAACAAATCATCAAATACACTTGGTAAGCCATAGCTTTTGCGGATGAAAGGCCGCCTTTCGGTCAGCCAGGGATCAAATTTTATCAGGTTCATATTGCTTATAAAAATTTAAAAGGTAAATAAATGAAGATTCTTTCCGGGGATTAGTCGACATGGATTTCTTTCTTCCAGGCCTCTTTCGCATGTTTCGGTAAAGTCACCACGAGGACACCTTGTTCATACTTCGCGATGATCTTTTCTGCATCCACGCGCTCGTCCAGTCTGAAGGTGCGATGGAAATTGCTGAAGTCAAACTCCTTACTGCGGAATTCCTTTCCTTCTTCCTTTTGGACTGTATGTGAAGCGGAGATGTGCAAAATACCTTCTTTCACTTCCAGTTTGAAGTCACTTTTAGTAAGACCCGGAGCTGCGACATGTACTTCGAAGGCGGACTCAGATTCCAGGACATTGACTAATGCCCGGTTTGCAATAAATACGCTCTCGATGGCATCACCCAGGTTTGTATTGAGCAGCTCATCGATAAAGCGTGAAAAGGGCGCATCACCTGTGTGATGACGTTTTCTATGGGTATAATTTTGCTGCGTTGTCATGGTTCTCTTTTTTTTTCGGTATTGACAAATAATCGAATGACAATACGTCTTAATCAAAGTCCGCTCCAAACGATTTATTCCGCCAATATGGCATAAACTAATCTCAATATTGTGACATTATGACTACTTTTTACAAATATTTATGTCTTAATGTCATATCATGCGATTAGAAGGAATGGCAAGAAATGTGGAATGGTCGAGCGATACTCCCGGAGCTGAAGGGTTGAAGGACAAAATGCGAGCGTGTCGATTCATCTTCATGGGATACCAGACTAAATGGGGGAGGCTGCAAGATCATCGCAACACACAATGGCAATTGCAGTATTTGCGTTTATAGCATAAGCCCCTTAGCTTGCACATTCAAGAGAACAATATTCTTTCATCAAAACCATACGACATGAAACGCATTGTCATTCGATATGGAATTCTGATGTTCCTCGGATTTACGGGATTCTTCCTGATCATGCATGCACTTAATCTCAGTCAGCATTATCATCTGCGGATTCTCAACGGGATCATCCATTTTACCTTCATCACGATGGCGATCAAGGAATACCTTCGCATAGAGCCATCAGAATCAAACTACATGTCCGGAGTCGCAGTTGGCGTCATCACATCGATGATCGGCGTTGTACCCTTTGCAATATTTCAATTGATCCATCTGGCGATCAACACAGAGTTTATGCAAACTCTCCGCGAAAACGTACCCTATGTAGGGGAGTATCTCACGCCATTCACTGCGGCATTGACTATTTTCATGGAAGCTCTAGCAGTAAGCGTGATCGGATCGTATATCGTCACACGAATTATCGATGCATCGATGAGAAAGAATGTTGAAGTGAAAGTGCAAGAAGGCGCTTCCTCTTCTTCCTCGATTTCCTCTGCTTCTCCTATTCCCTCTCCGTCGGAATAAATTGGAACGGCAACTGCAATCTCACCCTGACCGTCTTACCACCATGCATACCGGGAGTCCATTGCGGCATGGATTTGACGAGCCTGATCGCTTCTTCGTCACAACCTCCACCTATTCCTTCTTCCACTTGTGCATCGGTCACCATTCCTGTTTCATTGACGATAAACGTAACGATGACTGTGCCATTGATATTCTGCTTCTTTGCTTCTTCCGGATAAGCAAGATTGGCACGCATAAATTGCGCAATGCTTTGGTGGGTACAATTCCGGGCCTCTTTTTCATCGGTCCGATCACAGCCCTGGAAGCGCGGCATGTGCTCCGCAAAGTCCATGACATCTGGTAAGAGGACAGGTGATGTCTCAATGGGCTGTTCAGGCATCACAAACTTCACTGGTATAGTCATGCGGACTTTCACGGCCTCGCCCTTGTTCCGACCTGGCATCCACTTGCCGATTTTCTTTACGGCCTTGAGTGCTGCTTCTCCCATTCCATAACCAGGATCTTCATCGATGGTGTAGTCAATTGCTTTCCCTTTTTCATCTACAACGAATCGTACAATGACAAAACCATCTACACCAGCCTGTTTCGCAGCATCCGGATATGCAAGATGCTCAGCAAGAACAGCATCGATATTTTCATATGTGCAATTTCTCCGGTCTGTCAAATCCGCAATCCCGGCACATGCCTCAAGGTTAGGCATTTCCTGTGCAACGGGGAGGATTGTTTCTTCCTGTGCGAAGGAAAATGTTACGGTGTTCATGAAGAGCAACATGATTATGATATGTTTCACGATAAAAAGATTGATTTTTAAAAAAAGGAAAAAGCAAAATGTAAATTAATAAATGTAAAAAATGCAAAATTCCAGGTTGCTTTGAATTCACTTTAGACTTTGGGCACTTGCATTTTACATTTTTACATTTGTAAGAACGTCCGGTTTGCTTTTTGAATTGTCTACGATTTATCAAGAACCTTTACGCCGGTCGCTTCGAAGCTGATGGTTTCTTCGGGTTCGGTGATCCGCTCGATCTCTTCTTTGCTTTTGCCTGCATCCTCTGCATAATGGCGTAGCTCTTCTACCGGTGTTATGGATTTGAAGGCTTTGCCTTCTACGATGACCTGACGACCTCCGATGTCTTTGGGCACAAAAAATCCATAGTCTTTAAACCGAACCATAAGCTCTACATCACCTGCCTGTGCATCATTCAGCGTCATCCAACAGCCTTTGGCCTGGCAGACTTCATTGACTGTTGCGAGCAACGTGGTTTGCACGGTGTCTTTCGAGGACATTTCAGTCATCAGAGTCTTGTAGTCAATATGTTTTTCGTTTTTGATACCGGCGCCATAGATACCTTCTTCATTCACTTCAACTTTTTGGGCACAAGCGATCATGCAAGTAGCCAGCATCATCAATATGGCTGACTTGATCAGGGAAAAGTTCTTAACCATGTTACTGTGATTTGTGATTTAAGCGGTGAAGATAAGAGAAAAGGCTTTTAGCTATTCGCTGATGGCTGTTTGCTTTTTGTATTTGTTCTATGATACTTTCAGGGCCCATCGGCCTTATGTTATTTCTAAACATCTGGTAATCAATTCCTTTCGTACTTACAAAGAGCTGGAATTAACCCGTGATCTTATGCCACACAATCAGTGTGAAGAAGTCAAAATGCAAAATGCAAAATTTTAAAGTCCACTGACTCTGGACATTTACATTCATCGTTTTACATTTTGACTTTCATGGTTTTCATAAAAAAAGGGAGGTCCGCAGAAAACGTTTTTTCTGCGCCCTCCCCTGAGCTACTAAACTCTATAAATCATTCAACTTATAGACAACCCATTCTATTAAAATGAAAATCAAAATCAAAATCAAAATCAAAATCAAAAAAACTTAAACAAGTCGTCTTCTTTTCATTTTAATTTTTATTTTCATTTTTATTGATTCTTACCTTACCATGTCTACAGAAAACATTTTTTCTGCACCCTCCCCTGAGCTACTAAACTCTATAAATCATTCAACTTATAGACAACCCATTCTATTAAAATGAAAATCAAAATCAAAATCAAAATCAAAAAAACTTAAACAAGTCGTCTTCTTTTCATTTTAATTTTTATTTTCATTT
>DATDQA010000125.1:0-29819 GCA_035292505.1 Saprospiraceae bacterium
GCATAACAGTTTACCGTTTCGCTCGTCGGAGCAGGAGGATTAAAGTCAGGGATGTCAATGGTAACAGTATGTACATAGTCATGTGTTGAACCTGCACAATCCGTATATGTCCATGTATAGGTGATGTCTCCTTCACAAAGAGGAACAGATCCTTCTACCGGACCACCTGGAATGAGTTCAGTACCACACGCATCGAAGACTGTTGGTGGAGCAGGTAAGACGATATCGGCATAACAGTTTACCGTTTCGCTCGTCGGAGCAGGAGGAGTAAAGTCAGGGATGTCAATGGTGACGGTATGCACATAGTCGTGTATTGAACCTGCACAATCCGTATACGTCCATGTATAGGTGATATCTCCTTCGCAAAGAGGTACTCCGCTTTCTACCGGACCACCTGGAATGAGTTCAGTACCACAGGCATCGAAGACTATTGGTGGAGCAGGTAAGACGATGTCTGCATAACAGTTTACCGTCTCGCTCGTCGGAGCAGGAGGAGTGAAGTCAGGGATGTCGATGGTGACAGTGTGCACATAGTCATGTGTTGAACCTGCACAATCCGTATACGTCCATGTATAAGTGATATCTCCTTCGCAAAGAGGGACGCTACTTTCTACCGGACCACTTGGAAGTAACTCAGTACCACAGGCATCGAAGACTATTGGCGGAACAGGCAGGACGATATCTGCATAACAGTTGACCGTTTCACTGGTCGGAGCAGGAGGAGTAAAGTCAGGAATGTCAATGGTGATCGTCTGTACATAAATAAGTGGATAACTGCAGATCACTGTCGTATCCCAGGTGATGGTGATGGTACCACCGCACTCATCCCATTGCTCATCAACTACGGGCTGCACCATACCGCTGATCTCGCAGCTATCTATCTCATTATTTGTGTACGAAAGTGTTGTGGCGACATAGACGGCAGCATCCGCACACGTAATCGTAGTATCACCAGGTGGATTCAGAAATACAGGAGCAGAAGGAGGTAAAATAGTAATCAATTGTACACACTCACTCGTATTGCCGCAAACATCCATCACTTGATACGTTCTAATGACGGTTTCGGAGCAAGGCATCCCATCCGAGATATCACTGACAAATGTGATCGACACGTTACCGCAATTGTCGGTAGCAGTGACCAGGGATGTATCAGGAGGAGGTATTCCAGCAGCACAATCGACACTCATATCAGCAGGACAATTAATTTGCGGTGGTGTATTATCAATTACCGTGTAAATACGCAAGCAATTCCCCACATTACCGCAAGAGTCTTCAATAAAGTATGTTCTATACACCACCGGGCATTGTCCGCTCGCGATGCTGTCCGTGTGCCCGAAAGTTGATCCCACTAATCCACAATTATCAGTAATACTGCCACCACCAACAATAAATTGAAATGGAGTACTATACGCAACAGGTAAATCACCAAGACAGGCAATGGACGCATCAGGAGGACAGGTCATGATAGGGGCTGTGGTATCATTCACCGTGATCGTATGTATACAACTACTAATATTCCCGCAGGAATCCTCTACAGAATAAGTTCTCTCTATGATTCTAGGACATGTACCATTTTCTATTTCAGCAACTGTGAAACTCGATTGTATGATACCACAGTTGTCTGAAATCCAGCCATTAGAAATGAAATTCGCAAGAGAAAGTGGTGCAGGCACATCGACGATACATTCTACAATGACATCTGCAGGACATATGATTGTGGGTCCGATGGTGTCTATTAGATTTATAATCTGATCACAACTGGCAGTGAATCCACATGAATCGGTAACAATAAAAGTCCGTTGAATTATAAGTGAACATGGAACACCAGAAATCACTTCTGCCACATTAAAGCTTTCGATCCCACAATTATCAGAGGCGCTTCCACCGTATGTCGTTGTGAACTCATTGAGATCACCAGGGATAGCAGGCACCTGGGCACTGCATTCGGTGTTAAGGATAGGGGGACAGCTAATTACAGGAGAGGAGATATCCTCAACATTAAATATCTGGTCACATTCGGCATAATTTCCGCAAGAGTCTTCAATAAAATAAAGTCTTGTAATAATACGCTGACAACCAGAGACGCTGATTGATTCCAGGAAATCAAAAGTAGATGCATTGATCCCACAGTTGTCACTGATCATCCCACCTGCATTTTCAAATTCTGTGATATCCGTAAAGGGTGCAGGAACATCCGCAATACATTCAAAATTACCGTCTGGCGGACAATCTATAACTGGATCTTCTTCATCTGAGACAGTGACTGTCTGCGTAAAGCTGATCACTCTTCCACATGAATCTATGTAGTTCCACTCAATCGTGTGCTGACCACCACACTCGTCTATCGGGCCATTGATCACACCTGCTACTGAGCCGATGATCTGACAACTTCCTGTCTCACCATTGTCATAATCCAGATCGGGAATCACATAGCCAACGAGCGCATCGCATATAAGAGTCGTGTCACTCACTGGTGTTGAAACAAAGACTGGCAAGGCAGGAGGGAGAAAAGTCACTACAATGAACTGATCCGGAGCGCTGTTACCACAACTGTCAGTAAGACTCCATCGAAGGGTCACCGAATAACCATTGCAAAAGTCGATTGTATAAGGATCAACGCTTGTTGTAATAATTAGCGCACAATTGTCTGTGCCTGTCAGTATTTCATGAGGAGGGATTGGGTCGAAGCAGCTCAGAGGGCCGATAGGTGCAGGTGCATTATCCCATACCGGAGGAATCGTATCATTAATTGTAATGATCACATCGCAGACTTCAGCGTTACCGCAGTCATCTGTGATTTCATAGGTATGTGTAATGGTTTCAGGACAGGACAAACCGTCAGTACTGATTGCCAACAGGGAAATATTCGCATTCTGTACAGCACAGGGCAGGCTGATGAAACCACCAGCATTTTCAAAATCAGAGACTGTACCGTATGGGACAATATCACTCGCTAAACAGTAAAAGTGCGAAGGACATTGAATCTGACACTGCACTACGTTCAACGTCAGGAGATCCGTGGTTTCGCAACCCTCAGGAGTAGAAGCAGTGACCGAATAATTGACGGTGTCGGTTGGTGAAAGAATAAAGATGCTCAGATCCCCACCCTGAGATACCCCCGTATTCGGTATCCAGGTATATGTGGGACCATCAGGTAAGTCTATTGTAATGGATTCGGATGAACAAATAGACGTGTCTGAACCTAGTTCAAACTGCGGAAGTGGGACAAAGGTGACGTTAATATTCAGCGTATCCTTATTGCAGAAAAAAGTGTTAACAAGATCTGTCACAACAATGGAGTATGTACCGGGAGCTGTTGGAGTATAATCCGGCGTTGTAGCGATTTCGGTGCCCGTCCCGTTTGGACCGGAGAACCAACTCGTACTATATGTACCCGTCGGTGTAACGCTACTCACCAATGTACCAATATCGTCAACGCAAAAAATTGCAGGATTTGGATTTACTGTAACCTCTATTTTTGGATAGACGTAGGCCACAATGGTGTCGCAGATATTAACCGGGACATTGCAAAGAATTGTACCGGCATCACCGCAGACCTGATATAAAATGACAGTAGGTGCAGTGGAATCTGGTGTGAAGACATTCGTAAGACATCCCGAAAGACAGGAAAGAAAAGAATTGTAGATGCCACCACCAGTGATGTCATTCCAGACCGCAGAAGTTGAGGTAATACCCGTCACCTCTATGTTTCCTGAGCAATCTACCTGTGAGATTATCGTATCAGGAAGGATGTCCGCTGAATATGCTGTAATAGAATAGGTGTTGATATTATTTCCCGGTTTACAAAAAGTAAGTTGGTATGTTGTACCACCTTGTAGACAAATAGGCTCACCTACAGGATGTAAGGTATCGCAATCGATTTGGTAATACAATGCGCCTGGAGGTATTGCCCCAGATTCGATATCAAATGTAATCGCTATCACATCCGGAGGAAGGATCAGTGAAAAGTGAATACAGCGCGGAGGTGGCGGTCCTGTTTCTCCACAGCATATTCCATCCCTCACTACAGGATCTGACACCCACATGCTATCTGGATTATTCGAAAGGTCCACAAAAAAGAACGGGACATTTCCTGTACACAATGGGCATACATAAAGAGGATCACAGCGATCACGTATCGTGATGAGCTGTTCACAAATTGTGAAATTCCCGCATTCATCTGTGACCTGATATTTGCGTGACAACAGTGCGGGGCAACTTGCACCATCAAAAGAAAATCCACTTACTGTATCATCACTCACATGGGTCACGGTGGCAATTCCACAATTGTCTGTCCAAACCACTCCATTTACATTTGGCGCTGGTACATTACTTGGGCAGTTTACAGTGGTATCTGAAGGGCAAACGACTATCACCGGAGGAATGAGGTCATGGATAGTGATGATCTGAGTGTCTGCAACGGAGTTGTCGCAACCGTCTGTATATGTCCAGGTACGGGTGATGATTTCTGGACAACTGCCACCATCGCTCATATCAACCCCATTAATCATTCCGGTTCCATCACAATTGTCAGTCCATTGAAGCATGGTCATTGCCAGATCGCAATCTACAGTCACATCAGCAGGAGCCGTGCTCAAATCAGGTGCAATCTGATCGTGAACAACAATGGTCTGCTGTGCGGTCACGATGTGAGCACAACCGTCCTCGTATGTCCATGTTCGTATGATTGTCTCTGGACAGGACAATCCATCACTGATATCAATATTTGCCACAAATCCGGCACCATCACAGTTGTCTGACCAATCGATCATCAGTGAAGATGGAATGTCTGCAGTACACGATACCATGGTGTCCGCCGGTATTGCGGTGGTAAAGATGGGATCGATATCATCCCAGACCATGATTGTCTGTTCTGTCTGAACCATATTCCCGCAGGAATCGGTGAAAGTCCACGTGCGTGTGATTGTTTCAGGACATGTGTTACCATCGGAGACATCAACGCCAGTAACATTGCCGGCCGGATCACAGTTATCGGTATAATTTAATACTGCTGTTAAAGGAATGTCGTCGAAGCACTGAACAATAGTATCTGGCGGGGCGGGAATATCAAACACAGGATCAGTTGTATCCCAAACAGTTATCGACTGAATGACCGTAGAAATGTTACCACATCCGTCAAAATAATTCCAACTCCGGGTAATGATCTCCGGGCATGAACCGCCGTTCGGAATGTCAATACCCGATACACTACCGCTCCCTTCACAGTTATCTGTCCAGTTCAATATGATCATCGGTGGAATATCCACTGCACATTCAATAGTGACGGGTGGAGGAGGAGTATCGAAGACAGGAGGCGTGTCATCGTCAACAGTAATCATCTGACTCACACTTGTTGTATTCCCACAACTATCAGTATAGGTCCAACTCCGGGTAATGATCTCAGGACATGATACCCCATTGGTGACATCTGAACCAGTGACGATTCCGCTGCCATCACAATTGTCTGTCCAGTTCAAGTCTGTCATCGCCGGAACATCATCGATACACTGTACAGAGGTATTCCCTGGTGGCGGATCAAAAACAGGTGGCTGAAGATCATGGATGACAATTGACTGCTCATACGTGACTACGTTTCCACACACATCAGTATGTGTCCATATGCGTGTAATGATCTCAGGACAGGACATCTCGTCAGTACTCTCAATGCCAGATACGATCCCTGTGCCGTCACAGTTATCCATCCAGGTAAGGTCGATGATTGAAGGCACTGCATCAGGACAGCTAACGGTTAAATCAACAGGCGGTGCCACGAATACCGGTGGAGTATTATCATCTACAGTGATATTTTGGTTGTGCATAACCATATTTCCGCACGCATCAGTATACGTCCAGGTACGCGTAATCAAGCGCGGACAGATATTCCCATCTTCCACTTCATTCGCCGGTTCGGACCCTGTTCCATCACAATTGTCCGTCCATGTCAGAGATTGTGCTGGAGGTACATCGGCAAGACATTCGACGGTAATATTTGCAGGTGGAGAAGTAAACACAGGAGGAACAAGATCATTTACAGTGATGAGCTGACTTACTGTAGCTGTATTCCCACATGAATCAGTCGTTGTCCATGAGCGTGTGATAAGTCCTGGACATGAAGTTTCATCACTGACATCCATACTTAGTACTGTTCCGCCTCCGGCAACACAGTTATCAGTCCAAGCCAGGTTAAACGGTAATGGAACTTCACTGAAGCAGGAAACAGTAGTATCAGCAGGAGGAGCACTAAGCACCGGGAGTGTCATATCGTGAACAGTAATCCGTTGCGTATCAATACGCATATTACCGCAAGGGTCTGTAGCCGTCCATGTGCGGAATAATGTTCGGGGACAGGAACTCTCGTTACTGATTGTTATCGCAGGTGATGATCCGGAAGCACCGCAATTATCAAACCAAAAACGAGGAGCACCTGGAGGCGGCACCTGGGTCATACAAGATACTGTAATGTCTAACGGGTCAGCCGTTGAGAAGACTGGGGCTGTATTGTCATTAATCAGAATATTCTGGACAACATTCGCAGTAATTCCACAGACGTCTGTAATACGATACGTGCGCACCACGGTTCCTTGACAGCCTGGATTTGCAGAATCGCCGATGTAAGACACCGTCACTGCTCCACCACAATTATCGGCTTCACCTGTAACGAAAATGATATTCGCTGCCGGCCTATCAGCATAACACTGATAAGGTCCCAGATCAGGCATAGGATTCGCCGTTGGTGCGACATTGTCGTTGATCAGGATGTTTTGGAAAATGTCTACCATATTACCACACGCATCTGTCAGCCTGTATGTTCTCAGCACTGTTCCCGCACAACCGGGATTTGCAGAATCGCTGAAAAAACTGACGTTGACCGCTCCACCACAGTTATCTATTTCACCAGTCACAGCGGTAATATCCGGAGCAGGTCTATCGGCATAACATGCAAAAGGTCCCAGATCAGGCATAGGATCTGCTGTCGGTGATACGTCGTCATTGATTAAGATATTCTGGATGATATCAGCCGTATTGCCACATTCATCTGTCAGTATGTATGTTCTCTGGATAGTATCCATACATCCAGGATCTGTAGAATCGTTGAAAAAACTGACGTTGACTACTCCACCACAGTTATCAATTTCACCGGTTACAAGAGTTATGTCAGGTGCAGGCAGGTCTGTATCACATGCAAAGGGTCCGAGATCAGGTATTGAGTCTGCTGTCGGCGATACATCGTCATTGATCAGGATATTCTGGATGATAACATCTGTATTGCCACATGCATCTGTCAGCATGTATGTTCTCTGAACGGTACCCATACATCCAGGGTCTGCAGAATCGTTGATAAAACTGACGCTGACTGCTCCGCCACAGTTATCGATTTCACCGGTCACAAGAGCAATATCAGGAGCAGGTATATCGGCATCACATGCGAAGGGTCCAAGATCGGGCATTAGGTCTGCTGTGGGTGGTACGGTGTCATCAATCAGAATATTCTGGACAACATTCGCGGTAACTCCACAGGCATCGGTGATGAGGTATGTACGTAATACGGTTCCTGAGCATCCCGGATTTGCAGAATCACCGACGTAAGTCACTCTCACCGCTCCGCCACAATTGTCTGCTTCACCTGTAACGAAAAGGATATTCGCTGGCGGCCTATTAGCGTAACATTGATACGGTCCAAGATCAGGCATGGGATTCGCTGTCGGTGGCACCGTGTCATTGATGAGAATATTCTGAACAATATTAGCCGTGTTTCCACAATCGTCAGTCAGACGATAGGTACGCGTGACAGTGCCCGAGCAACCCGGATTCGATGAATCATTGATAAATGTTACTTCAACAGCACCGCCACAATTATCTGTTTCTCCTGTGACAACATTAATATTTGATGCAGGTCTGTTAGCATAACAAGGGAAGGGTCCAAGATCTCCTAGCGGGTCTGCAGTTGGTGCAACATTGTCATTGACAGTGATCGTGACGGTGTATTGAGAGGAAGTATTGCCGCATCCATCTTCTGCTTCATATGTCAGGACACGGACATAGTTATTCACACATGCGCCAGGTGTGGTGACATCGCTCATGAGATTTACCGTGACAGTATTACCTGTACAATTATCCGTTGCGGTAGGAGCGGGCGGTACGACCACATCTGCATTACAAATAAAAGAAGTATCCAACGCGCCGGGAGCCTGATCCCATGTTGGAGCAACATTGTCGGCAACAGTGATGGTAATTGTGTATTGAGAGGAAGTATTGCCACATCCATCTTCTGCTTCATATGTCAGGACACGGACATAGTCATTCACACATGCACCTGGCGTTGTGACATCGCTCATGAGATCTACCGTGACAGTATTGCCTGTACAATTATCTGTCGCGGTAGGCGCCGGTGGTACGACGACATCTGCATTACAAGTAAAGGAAGTATCCAACGCGCCGGAAGCCTGATCCCATGTTGGAGCGACATTGTCGGCAACAGTGATGGTAATTGTGTATTGAGAGGAAGTATTACCGCATCCATCTTCTGCTTCATATGTCAGGATACGGACATAATCATTCACACATGCGCCAGGTGTAGTAACATCGCTCATGAGATCTACCGTGACGTTATTGCCTGTACAATTATCCGTTGCCGTTGGAACCGGCGGAACGACCACTTCTGCATTACAAGTAAAGGAAGTATCCAGCGCACCGGGAGCCTGATCCCATGTTGGAGCAATATTGTCGTTGACAGTGATCGTGACCGTGTATTGAGAGGAAGTATTGCCGCATCCATCTTCTGCTTCATATGTCAGGATGCGGATATAGTCATTCACACATACACCTGGCGTTGTGACATCGCTCATGAGATTTACCGTGACAGTATTGCCTATACAATTATCCGTTGCCGTTGGAACCGGCGGTACGACCACATCCGCATTACAAGTAAAGGAAGTATCCAACGCACCAGGAGCCTGATCCCATGTTGGAGCAGTTGCGTCAGCAACCATGATGACCTGATCGCACATCTCCGTATTCCCACAAGAATCCATAATGGAATATGTCCTTGTGATTTCGTATTGGCAAGTCCCAAGATTCACGGTATCTGTCGTTACTGTAAAACTGTCGTCATCGAGTCCCCCCATACTGCAAGTATCAGTAACTGTACCACCGGCTACTACAAATTCAGTATAATCAGCGTATGCAAGTGGAACATCAGCGAGGCACTCTACATCTGGAATTGTAGGACAGCCCATGGTCAGTGGGAAAACTTTTAACGAACGCGAATCCTGTTTTGCAACCACAGAAACTACCGCATCATTGATTCCAGATTCGCGTTTCTGTACATCTTCGGCATGTCCTTCTTTTGTAAAGGGATTAAATGATCTTAAACTTTGCGGATTGAGATAAAGAGTGATAGTAGCAGCGAGGACCATGCCAAATGGGAGAATCAGCGTAGTGAGCAGACCTTTTTTGAGGGTAAAAAAGCGCCTGCCTTCAAGGGGCGAACGCATCAAGAAAACATGGTTTTGAACTGGGAACCTTGAGGGTACAGGAACACAGCCTTCATCAAAAAAACTTCAGCACACGCAAAGTACGAGTTATCCTCTAATGGAGATAGTTTTTTTGATTATAATTTACTGATTTTCAAACTTATAACCTATGCAGATGATGGTTCCGATGGTTATCCAATCGGCCTTTATACACATGGACAAATCAAACATGTCATACCTATGGACACACAGAGAATTACGCTTGATTATCCATTTGTATATATGCGTACAGAGCTTAGCGGCACCTTTCGATACGATTTCAACTATTCTGTCCATGTGAAACCTGGTAAGAACCGGCATGAAAATGCTCAGAAATGGTCTAATCATCACAATTCAGTCAATAAAGACACGTACTATTACGTGTAATTGGTTGATTTACAGTCATATCTAGCCAAATCTGCACATGAGAAATCCACCTTTTATCCCCAATTGCCCCTTTCGGTATACTTTGTACGCTTTTACTGAACGATAAACCTGAATCCTAAAGAAGATCTCCGTCAATGGTTTGAAATTCCGGCTGGGTGGATTAAACCAAGATTCTTTTTTCACCCAAACTTGCACGTACAATGAACAGTCCTTAGTAGGAGAAGCGACTATTTATCTACCGGTATTAAATTTTTCCCAATTACGCCATTAGCTTATACATGGTCGATAATTGATTTTAGTATATTGACATATGCTACAAATAAATGGATCCGAGAGGGATGATCAGGAATAGATGGTCACTACAATTGACCTTCTCCTTGCATGATTCCTAAATTCACACAAATAAATTCCCTGCCAGGTGCCGAGGTTAAGCTTATTGTCTGTGATCGGGATTGAAACAGAGGCACCCGTCAAAGCAGCTTTGATATGAGCTGGCATATCGTCAGGGCCCTCTCTAGTGTGACGCATACCAGGAAGATGTTCGGGTGCAAGTGTATCGAAATACAATCCGAAATCAATCAGGACATCTGGATCAGCATTTTCATTAATAATAAGTCCGGCCGAAGTATGCTGGATAAAAACGTGCAGTAATCCGGTAGCAGGAAGACGACCAATGTGCTTCAGTATTTCTGTTGTCACAAGATGGAAGCCACGCGGATATGGGCCAAGATTCAAGGTATGCTGAACGATCATCTGTGAGGTATATAAAAGAGAATACGAATAATCAAATATTTACAATTACAACTTTGGTTTTCTCCGTTGTTCTTTAATCACACCGCGAATTGTTTTTTCCTCAAGACGTTTTTCTACAGCAGCTTTTGAAGGCTTCGTCGCTTTCCGTTTTTTTCGCTCTTTTCCGGCCGCGCGTACAATCTCGTGCAGACGTAAGATAGCCGCTGTCTTATTACGCAATTGACTTCTGTACGCGCTTGATTTAATCACAAGGACACCATCATCGGTGATCCGACTATCTTTTGTTTCGAACAATCGTTGTTTAACTAGTTCGGGTAGCGAAGATGCTTGAATATCAAAACGGAGGACGATAGCAGTAGATACTTTATTCACATGCTGACCTCCGGGGCCCGATGCACGTACCGCGGAAATCGTATAGTCCGATTCGGGAATGGATATTTCAATTTCAGGAGACATGATCGTTGAAGGATCAAAGGTAGAAAAGGGCGGAAAGGCAGAAATGGCGGACACTTCGACAGGCTCAGGGCCCGGACATTGAGCTTACTTTCGATAGGCTCAGTACAAATGTCGAAGCGAATAGCGAATAACAAACCGCATTCAATTACATCCCGCAGTTTTAATTTCGAGTTTCGAACTAACCAGTGCACGAAAACCAGGAAGCAATGTGATAATATTCTCTGCATCATAGACAATATGTGTATTGTTTGAAATTACAGATGACGAAGTAATTGTATTGCTTGCCTGATAGTATGCATCGATACTGAGAGGATCTTCATGGACAATATTGGTCTGACAATCTTCTGCAACCCAAAACTCCTCCTGGTAGATAAGTACTCCATAGGATGTCGTGTTATAGACCACTTCGAATATCCATTTGCCTTGCTCCGCGTCATCAGGTATTGTTCGATTGTAAAAAATACTGTTGTTTGTAGAGAATCCGCCTGCCTGATATAAGACATTCAGAATACTGGAGGTGTCACCATCGGGCTCAAAAGCAGTGATTTGCGAAGAATTAGCGGCGATATCATTTCGGAAGTGTACTGAGAAAGTGATCGGATCTCCCTGATCATAGTCTTCCCGTTCGAAGATCTGTGACTGCTGAGGACAGGGAGGGCTAGTCCATTGCTGGGTTGCTGTAATGAGGCGATTCACGCCGCTGTCAAAGTACGGAGACTGATTGAGCCACCACGTATCTGAATTGAGACTATTGCATGTCCCCTGAAACGGATCAATCAGATTTCCCAAAGGGTCATAAACTTCTAAATGCAAATGAGGTCCTGTAGAATTGCCAGAGCTTCCAACTAAACCAAGATACTCTCCGGCCGCAACTGTATCGCCGGTATCCTTAGTGGTGGTGCTGCCATTTTTCATATGCCCATACCAGGTTACAGTTCCATCTGTATGTTCAACAAAGACAGCATTCCAGGGGATACCACTTCCCCAGGCGCAGCTTTGATCAAAATTTCCATCTGCCTTATTAATAATAACGCCATCTGCAGCAGCAACGATTTCAACTTCGCCATTCGCCATTTTATTCCACCGGAATGGTGCAATTCTGATATCCGTACCATCATGTCCATCATACGTGCGACTTCCACAATTATAATCCTGCACATTTGTAGTGGCATCATGATCGACATAGTTTGATATCGCGAAAAACCCCGGATAATTAAAACCATCAGCTTGACGCATAGGCCAGATAAACATCGGTGGAAGCGCATTGCGATTTGATTTCAATTTACCTGATCTGATCAATGCATCCCGGTTTTCAGCAATCTGCTTCTTGAACATGGCGCTGAGTTCTGCAGGTATACAGTCTTGATGTGGAGGATGTGAAAGTTTACCCGGACAATATTCGCTCGCTTCCTGTGCGAAGAAGGACGTACTGGTGAACTGAAAGAGAATCAGAAGTATGAGGTGGCTAAATAAATTCGTCATGATATTGAAGTATCTACGAACACATGAGCTTCTGTATTCACCGATGTGCTTGTAATTTTTTCTTCAGCCTGTCAATTTCTTTTTGCATGCTGACTCTTTAAGAAAGACGATCAATTTCGCTTACGCAATCAGTTGCATCATTTACAAAGTAGTCACCCTAAGTTATAACGATTAATCATTCTCTACCTGGAACTCTGATTGTACGGACTCCGGAATTCCTCCACTGCCACATGCTTCGATATACGCTGTAAATACGGTATGAAGTTCTGCCGCAAATCCCGGACTCAGGATCACTCTCCCTCCTGCTTTGAAATGCACGGAAGTACCGACTCCGCCATCGACGTTAGTAGTAGATGTGATCAGATCACTGGCTTGATAAAGAAAATTTCCAGTCATTGAGCCGCCGAGTACCAGGGAAACCGGGCAATCTGTCGCGATCTCTGTACGCCATGTGCCGCGTCCGAAAGTCGAAGCATAAATCCTCCCTTCATTTTCATTGATAAAGAGATCTGTGACAGGAACATTCGGCAATGCATTGTTGAAAGGCATCCAATCATCCATTACTGAGTTACGGTAAAAAACACCGAGGTCTGTTCCAATATAGACATCACCACCGGATCCGACAGCTGCACAGTTGATGGGAATATCGGGTAGAGAGCCAGAATAATTCTCCCATCCTGCTCCCGCAAAAAAGGAACGAAAAACTTTAACGCCAGGCGTAAACCCACCTATCGTGACATAGACAACATTTGCATTTGTCGGACCCACTGCAATATCTGTGATTTTCGAGATGGTATTCGGTGGAGGAAAGCCAGGATTATTGTGTAGTGCAAACCAACCATCATCTCCCAGGTTATCTGTCCGCCATAGAGTACCGGAGGTACTTGTATTGAATGTCGTTGCACCTGCTGCATACAGGCGGTTCGCATTGCTTGGACAGGTTGCCAGTGACCATGAACCACTCGCACCGGTATTAGTCCAGGTGCTTCCTCTGTCGTCTGAAACAAACACATCATCGTATCCGACAAAGACATAGTCTGAGTCGCTGACATGCGCAGCAATTGTACCAAACCAATCATAGTCTCCTCCGGAATCTCCTCCAGGCGGTGTGATATCCGTGTTGGTTGCCCCACCATCAGAATATCGATATGCGCGCTTATTGAGTGTGGCATAAAACCGTGTCTCATCATTCGGATAAAATGAAACATCAAATCCATCATTGCTCTGTACATGATCCCAAAATGAACCTGCACCATTTTTCAACTTTACTCCATTGTCTTGTAATCCACCAAGCAAATAGTCATTTTGGAGAAGGGTGCCAGCCATATGATACAATTGAGAGGTTTCAAATCCATCCAATAAACCTGTCCATGTTGCACCATCGTCGTCACTCACATACACACCACCGTCAGTACATGCATACAAGTTGCCGTCAAGGGGATTGTATGCGAGATCATGCACATCAGCATGTGTGCCTGAAGCGGAATTAGTATAAGATTGGCCGCCGTCAATAGATTTCCAGATTCGCACAGCACCTGTCAATACAATATTGCTGTTTACAGGCGAGACCGTCATACAATGATCGTACTCGACCTGGTCATTGTTATCTGATCCGTCGGATGCATTACCGAGGATGTTTGGTGTCGTGCCGCGTTGTACATAGCTTACACCGCTATCTGTGGACCTGTATGTCCCATCGTATGTCCCGGCAGCGTCAACATCCCCTACGAGCAGATATACACGCGCAGTATTGATGGGAGTGACGGCGAGTTCTATCCTTCGGGCGCCACTGAGTCCTACATCAAACGAAGCAGGATTCCAGGATTGCCCTCCATTCACAGAATAATATACGGCGGTATTCGATGCGGCAAAGGCGCGATTCGTCCCTGGCTTGAACTCAAGATCGTAAACATTGTCTGACAATACATTTATCCAGCTACTTCCGCCATTTGCTGTCCGGAATACGCCAATATCCGTAGCAGCTAAAAGTACGTTTGCATCTGTGGGATCCTGGACAAGTTTGAATGCGAGGAACGGTATAGTATCCAGAACGCCGCTCTGCTTCCACGTCACACCATTGTCCGTCGACTTCAGGACACCAATGGATTTGCGTTCGTAATTGAATTGATCTACAAAACCACCTAAAAGATCTGAATCTCCATCGCCGGTAAGGATATAAATATCATTGGGATCTGCCCAACTCACAGCAATCCCCGAAATACCTGTAGATGGGATATGGTCTGTCAACGCGGTCCAGGTTGTTCCACTGTTTGTGGTACGCCACAGACCTCCTGCGGGTGTACCAATATAAAAGATAGCAGGATTACTCGGGTGAAATGCAATTCTGTCCGCGCGACCAATACCACTACCGTCTGTAGATCCAGGCCCTTCGGAAAACCAAAAGGGATTAATGTCTCTTGTCTCAGGCGGAGACATTTTTTCCACCTGATGCTGTGCCTTGAGTATACGCCCGCGGATGTCCACAAATTCTCCTGCTGGTCCAAGCCTCCCGGACATGTACCACTCCCAACGTTTCCATTGTTTATGTCTTGGCTCATTCCCATTTTCTCCTTTCCAATTGTCTGGTTTGCCTGCATAGTAAACATCTACCACGTGCATGATCTCGGAGAGTGTTTTCTTGTCCCTGAGTTGATCCTTCAATGGAGATTGCGCAGAAAGAATATGCGGGGCAAAACACATAAAACACAGGCATGTGCTCAACCAGAATGATTTGAAAGTATTATTGAAATTGGGTAAAGACATTTCAGGTAAATTAGCTTGTGATGTAAAAAGCCCTAACTCTTGTGATGAAGATGCGACTTCTTAAGTCCTTCGATCTGCTTCTGTAAGTCAATCACATACAATGTGAGCTCTTCGATTTTCTCCATCATCGTGCGCTGCATGTCTCCCAACAAGATCCCATCGGTTTCAACTTGTGATGCTGAAGGCATACCCGGCAAATGCCCCAAACTTGAGATTTTTTCTTCCAGTTGATCAAGTGGGGTGAGCGCATAGTCTGTATGAAACACATAATCCGGCCAGGAACCACTTAATTCAACTCTCACTTCTTCACTGATGATTTTACCATCTACTGCAAGAAGATATTCAGAGGATGGCAGGGTTGCTGAAGATGTAATACCAATACCCACTTGTCCGGTTTCATTAGGAATGAGCAGCAAATCCCCACCATCAACCTGCATAAATAAGGCAGAACCCACTCCATTACTGCGGGCCTGAATTTCGTTGCCATCCATTGCGATGTTCGTACCGGAAGTAAGTCCAAGAACAAGTTCGCCGCCACCAGCCAGGGTTACATCTGTTCCATCCGTGACATGCAGTTTTGCCTGAGGTGAACTGGTACCAACGCCAACTCTGCCTGTCACATCATCACACAATGAGAGATTTCCACTCCAGTACTGCAGGTAAAGCAGAGAAGGATTGTCTGCATTTCTGGCGAGAATTTCATTGTTGTCAAAGCGGATGTGGGTGCCGGCAGGATCACCGAGCTGTAGAAAACCATCACCCGTTTCACCTACGAATTCAGTGCCGATGACATGAAGTGGACTATTCGGCGATTCTGTACCAATACCAACATTTCCGCTTTGTGTCATCACCATGTTCAAATCTCCCTCGGTAGCGAAATTGTCAATATTGTCCATGAATTGAAGTACGCCGCCGTCATTTACAATACGCCAGTCTGAACCAGAATTACCGACATCCCTCAGCAAATCCAAACCAGCCATACCTGCACCACCGGTGGTGCGATGTACTTTAAGGAATTGATCGGTAGAACCGGCGACATGGAGATGTGATTCCGGGGGATCAATGCCGATACCAAGATTGCCGGATGTTGTCATAGTCATATTCAGGTCGCCATCGGTGAGAAAATTGTCGGTACCGTCATAGAAACGAAGGGTACCACCGTCATTGACAATCTTCCAGTCCGTGCCGCTGAACTCTGTTGATCTAAGTAGTTCGAAACCCGATTTGCTGGACCCTGCAAGCGTTGTATGAATCCGGACAAATTGATCCTCACTACCCTCAATTTCCAGTTTTTGGTCCGGCGAGGTTGTGCCAATACCCACATTTTGGGCATTGACTCCTATTGATATCCTTGTCATGAAGAACAACAAGGAAAGCAAGGAGTAGATGTGTTTTTTCATGGCTACATGATTAATTTGAGAACCAAATTGCACTTCCCGGAAGAGATTAAAACAAGCGATTGGCGTGGGCTATTGGTGGATTGACAGTTTGTCTCTCCGGTTGAGTATTCGGAATCGGGATGCGTGCATTCCATACCCTCGAAAGACCATAGGCGCGTTAACTTCGCAACCCAAAGTATGCGTCAGACCATTCTCATTTTCTCTGTCATTGCAGTGTCACTGCTGATCCTGCTGAATCTCAGAAAGTTGTCACTCCTTTCTACGGATGGTGATGATGAAATCTGGACTGTGTCATTTGCCACAGTATTTATGTTCATTGGAGTATTGTTGAGTCGGTATCTTTTTTTGCGAAGAACAGAGGGCAAATCCGTTGCGATGCCCGATCCCGAAGCACAACTGAAACGATTAGGTATTACACAACGCGAACATGAAGTACTCCGGCTTGTAGCGGAAGGTTATTCCAATCAGGAGATCTCCAATGCATTGTTTATTTCAGAAAGCACTGTCAAAACACATGTATCCAATGTCCTTGTTAAACTGGACGCACGACGCAGGACGCAAGCGGTACAGAAGGCTAAAGAGCTGAAAATCTTATAGTCCCCAGTCGTCAATCCACAATCTTTAACTTCATTGGTAAACAGCTAAAAGCGAATGGCGAACAGCGAACAGCATTTTTTCCCCTCCCACTTTCGATGGATATTGCTTGGTGAAGCTGATTCGGTACTAAAGTATGAGGTTAATTTCTGCGGACAAAGAGTTGTTTGCAGAATCAAATCAAAAAATGCAATGTGATGAAAACAACAATTTATCGCTACGCAATGAGAGCCGCAGGCCTGCTGATCCTACTCGGTTTATTCAACTGGTTCGTCATAGCCAGGCCACTTGGCTACCAGGCCGCAGAAATCGCAGGATATCTTTCAATGATTCTTGCTCTGAGTATGATCTTTTTTGCAATCCGGCATTTCCGCGCACAGTATGGAAATGGCAGTGTCTCGTTTGGACAAGGATTCCGGATCGGAATACTCATTACGCTGATCACTTCCGGAGTTTTCTATGTCTATACAACACTGTACTTCACGATCTGGGGTGATGACTTCAAAGCATGGGCCGATACGCATTTCAGAACGACCATGCCAACAGAGCAATACCAGGAGTTTGCAATGCAGATGGAGCAACCACTATACAGTAGTGCCCTATTTCAGGGCCTGATCATGTTTTTGACTGTTTTTTTTATCGGGTTGATTATTACGTTGATATCTGCGACGGTGTTGAAGAAAAGCTGAAAAAGACTAAGGCTGAAGACTTCGCTAAAGGCTACGTCTTCCGAAGAAGGCTGAGGCGAAGGAAGAAGAAATGTGGATGTACCATTCTTGCTAGCGAATTAACATGAATTCATTACATAGCGTCCGTTCGCAGATGCTTGTCAATCCGTCGCGTTTTAAATTATTATGGGGTTGAACACACAGGTTCGACCGCAGGTAGCGGCGGACCCGCGTGTCCGCCAGGTGACAGCAATATTTTTTCAAAGCACATTGGTATAAACCCATCCGACTTTGGCTATATGGGCGGGCTGCCAGGTTAACCAGGCTTCAAGAAAATTCCTAATGGCTATCAGGAAGTGGTTGGGTAATCTGCCAGCTTTCAGCGATAGACGAAGCCCTTAGCGAAGTCTATAGCGCGGCTTTGCGTTGGGTGTAAGCTGGTAGGTTTAGGTGATGGCTGATCTCTTCGTTTTTTAAACATATCTTATCGTCAAATTCCAGGTCATGAAAAAACACATGTTTGTTTTCATTCTCGGGTTGTGTATGACAATACTGCACGCACAGGAAGAGCAGAAGAAAAAAGAAGAAGCTCCGATTCCAGACGCGGAAGTCTCAGTGACCAAACACACGGCTACAATCAATAATACCACAATCAATTTCACAGCAAAAGCGGGCACACTCCAACTACGCGATGAAAACAACAAACCCATCGCGCTTTTCGGATTTACCTTTTATGCAAAGGACAATGTCACAGATGTCACGAAGCGCCCGATTATGTTTGCATACAATGGCGGCCCGGGATCATCATCCTATTGGTTGCACATGGGAGTTCTCGGACCCAAGCGAATTGTGGTGAACGATCCTTCCAATACACCTGCTGCGCCATACCAGGTGGTGAGTAATCCATACTCTGTCCTCGACATTTGTGATCTGGTGATGATCGACCCAGTTGGGACAGGATTGAGTATGCCGGTTGGTAAAGCAGAGTTCAAAGACTTTTGGGGAGTAGATCAGGATATCAGGAGTATCAGTTTATTTATCCGTCAGTTTCTCATCGAGAATGGAAGAATGAATTCACCCAAATTCCTTCTGGGAGAAAGCTATGGCACCTTTCGTAATGCCGGCGTGATGAAGAAATTACTTGATGAAGGGATCGCGCTCAATGGCGTGATCATGGTTTCTGCAGTATTTGATTTACGGACCTTGTTGTTTCCACCGGACGATGACTTGCCGTATATCGTACATTTTCCGACGTATGTTTCCACAGCATGGTATCATAACAAGGTAAAAAACAAGCCGGCGGACATCTATGCATTCCTGGATGAGATCAGGGCCTTCACAGAGAATGAATACATGCCGGCCTTATTCAAAGGTGATCAGTTGACACAGATGGAAAAGCTTAAGCTTGCGGAAAAGATGTCTGCGTATACAGGAATCGATGTCGACTATTGGATGCGGGCCAACCTCAGAGTTCGTGCAGATGAATTCTTTGCTGAACTTCTGCGCGATGACGGCGAGATCGTAGGACGACTGGATTCGAGATTCTCCGGGATCAATCTCGATCTCCTGAGTCAATCCGGGAATTATGATCCGCAAAGCACCGCTATCTCACCAGCTTTCACGACAGGTTTCCTTGATTACTTCTATGGAGATCTGAAAGTAAATAAGAATCTGCGTTATACAACATCCGCGTATGGCAGAGAGGGTTTTGAATGGGACTGGAAACATGAGGGAAATATCCGGTGGAATGCTACAGCTGCGATCAATACCGGAATGGACATGGCAAACGCCTTGTCAAAAGATCCCAATATGAAAGTGCTGATCATGAATGGTATCTTCGACATTGCGACCGTCTTCTACGGCGTTGAACATACCATCAATCATCTCGGTCTGCCGAAGAAAATCAAAGACAACATTATCATGAAGTACTACGAGGCAGGGCACATGATGTACACGCACGAGCCTTCGCTGGTGAAGTTCAAAGCAGATCTGGAGGAGTTTGTGAAGAGTAGTACGAAGATGTGAGATTAAGGTGAGGGAAAACAGCTCCCTGCTCTACTAAACCCCGCCCGTACCGAAAGTCCGTTCGGGCGGGCTGGCAGGACTGGCCAATGCACACATCCGGCTAATCCTGTAGGTTAGCTCGGCTTCTAAAAAAACAGGTACCTGTCAGTTATCAGTAATGTCGTGTTGTGCAGACCTGCCAGCTGTCATCGATCCAACTTCACAAGACGTAGCTCTGTTCTTACTTCGCCTCAGCCTTCTTCGGAAGACGTAGCCTTAGCGAAGTCTTCAGCCTTCGCCTTTCTTACGCCACATTCCTCCCTGCATTAATAATCCCATACATCGTCCGCAGGACCAGCTTGCGGTACACAGCTTCTAGTTCTTCGGTCAGCAAACCACTTCTGATTTTCTGTAATGCCGCTTGTTGAATTGTAAGTAATGGAAGTACAATCTGTTCGCGCATCTGAATTGAAAGACGGATATCTCGCGCATCTTCCATAAGTGCATTCTGACCTGAGATTTTTAAAAGGAAATTGACTGTAAGTTCATATTCGTCGTACAGAATTTCCCAAAACGCACCGAACTCAGGGTCCTCTTTCAGGTATGCTGTAAGCGGAAAAAAAGACTTACTCAGAGACTGCATGCTATTCCCAACTAGTGTTTGAAAAAACCGGGAACTGCGATAAAGTTGAGCCACGTCTTCAAGATGTGTCTTGTTTTGTTGTTCCTTGATAGCAGTGCCAAAGCCAAAGTATCCGGGCACGTTCTGTTTCATTTGACTCCATGATCCGGTAAAGGGGATCGCACGCAATGAATCGAGAGTAAGAGCAGATTTCTGACCGCGCTTCACTGGTCGGCTTCCGACGTTTGTTCCGCCATAGTAATCAAGTGTTCCAACCTCTTGCAGATAGTGCAAAAACTCTTTGCGTTGTTTCAGCACCGAATAACTCTCATAACTTACTTCTGCCATTTCGTCAAGCAGCACTCTCACTTTCTCACTTAAGGCATTGCCGGCAGGATGCGTACTCTCCTTGTCAGGGAAAACGGCATTTTCAATTCCTGCACTAAACAATTGCTCAATATTATACACAGCGGTATCATGATACCCGAAATTCGAACTTACCGTCTGTCCCTGAATTGTGAGTTGAACTTCTTTGTTTTCAATCGTCGGACCCAATGAAGAATAGAACTTATGCGTATTCCCTCCACCCCGGGAAGGTGGACCGCCTCGCCCATCAAAGAACAACACATGCACATTGCACTGTCTTGATATCTGTGTAAGGCTCTCCTTGGCCTGAAAGATGGACCAGTTTGCGCGTAAATATCCTCCGTCCTTAGTACCATCGGAAAATCCAAGCATGATCGTTTGTTGATTATCACGCTGCGCAAGATGCTCGTGGTAATATGCATTCATATAGAGTACACCCATCACATCACCGGCATTCTTCAAGTCATCGATGGTTTCGAACAATGGCACGATATCAATATGCTTTGTATTTCCAATCGTCCATCTTACAAGTGAGAGGGGTGTGATGACATCAAGGGCGTTGCGTGTATTACTGATCACATAGCGATGACAGGCCTGTACCCCGTTTTCCTGTTGAATATCATGCATTGCCACGATGGATTCGATGATATCTTTGGAAATTTCATCTGAAACATCCTCGGGATGAATTCGCCAGGAAGTATTTGTCAGGAATTCAATTTTATCCTGTTCACTGAGGTTTTGAAATTCATGCCAATACGCATCGCCTGCTTTCAATCGTAATAGCACTTCAAGAAGAAATTCATGTTTGCGACTGTCTTGTCTGATATCCAACGTCGCAAAGAAGAAACCAAAGATTTCCACACGCTTAATAAAGGCACTGACATAATCAGCAAACAATTCATCATGCTCTGTAAGAATGACATGCAAAATTTGATGCAGATCACCGAGCAAGACACTGGCATTCGGATATGATCGCGGACCATTGTATATCCCATCAAAGAGCCGATACTCGATATCTACAATACGATCATAGACATCTTGAAATGTGAGTCGACGTCGTAATTCCCGTACATCACGGTGATAGCAGCTCACGATGGCGCGTCGCAGTCGTGCGGCGGTTTGCCGGGTGATGTCGGCAGTGACAAAAGGATTGCCGTCGCGATCGCCTCCAGGCCAGAAGCCCATACAAATGAGATCTTTTCTCATTAAAACAACGCCATGACGGGTAAGTCCCAACGCAATCTTCTCAACGACATGTGTAATAGCCTTGTAAAACACATTCTCGAGATACCATACAAGGCTGCGGGCTTCGTCTAAAGGTGTAGGCTTCTGCCGGTTGATAAATGGTGTCTTTCCAAGCTGAAGAAGGTATTCATTGACTGCAGCAAGATCATTATTGCGAATGGCACCAGCGAGATCAGTGATAATGCCAAGAACCGGACCGGGATAAAACTGAGTAGGATGCGCCGTGAGTATAATTCGAAGCCGGAAATTCTGCAGTTTGCTGAGCAGACGTTCCAGTGTCTGTTCATCTTTGACGCGATCAAAAGTGTCCTGAATTGTGCCCGGTCCTTTCAAATCATGAATCTTATCAAATGCTGCTTCTTCTATCGCATCGAACAGCACTACCTGCCGTTCAATGTATTTGACGAAGTGGAACAACACATCGGTTTGCTTTCGATCATCCGCTCCGGGGATATATTCATCAAAGAATTCTTTGATAATCATTTGCGGGCTTGCACCTTCCTGATACCTGCGCTCACACAAAGAAGATAGTAATGGTAACAGGGTACCTGTCTGATGGATGAGGTCGAAAGGCAATGTCAGGAAGAGGCTATTGTAAAGCTGATAGCGGAGACGCACGTAGTGGTCGAAATTGGAGGAGGATGTAAAGGAAGTCATGGTTGAAAGATACGATGTGGAGTCCTCAGTCCTTCAGTCTTCAGTCCCCATCCTGTACCTATATAATTAAGCGAGAGGACTGAGGACTGCAGGTCGTTCATTGCTTATCAGTTCCTCCAAGAACCTTGATAATATGACGAGCCAGGTGTTCATTTATTTCACGATGTCAGGGAATAGGTTGCGAAAGTTTAGTGTTTGGATTTTTATACCAGTCGTGTTTGCCCCCATGACGAATAAGAATACAGCCAAGGTCCTCAAGCTTTTTAATCAAGTCTCGTCGTTTCACGATACGTCCAGCTCTCCAACTTTTCTGATATTCTCGATGCGTTCATGGGAGAGATCCTGATGCAGGTCAATGAGATGTTCTTTGAGGTCATCAAGACTGGTGCCCTGTGTGAGGTAGTCAGGAAAATCCAGTAGGTAACCAAGCCAGAAGTCACCATCCTGCCAGTACTTGTATTTTATCTTTTCCATTTTCGGGCTGTTGAGTTACGAAAATACGTAGGTATATTCACTATCTCAGCCCGAGGATGACCAACACTTGACAGGCTTTATGCACTCCGCCTTTGGGCGTCATGTCCGCTTCGCCTCCATCTGCTCCATGCCCTCCGTCGTTGCCGTTCACCTTTTGCCGCTCACCTGGTATTATCTTCGCCGAATGGATCTTTTCTTCCAGGGCCTTCTCATTGGTGCCACGCTGACCGTGATGATCGGACCGATCACGTTTACAATTCTGGAAGCCAGTCTGTCCGGAGGGACATCTCATGGTATTGCAACAGCGATCGGGATGTGGTGCAGCGATATTCTCTATATCTCCCTCTGCTATTTCGGCGCTCAGCAACTTCGCGATACGATCCAAAGTGCGCAGATGACACAGATCATCGGGACGATCGGAGGATGTATACTCATCTGCATCGGTGCTTTCATCTGGAGATCGCGTCGTGAAAAAGAACGGCACGTACCGCAGTATAAAATCCTGCATTATTCCGGACATTGGCTCAGAGGATTTGTGGTCAACACCTTCGCCCCATTTTCATTACTCTTCTGGCCGACAGTGACCCTGGCCATTGTTCTTCCGAAAGCGGTGTCTACACCACATGCTTCTTCATTTTATATTGGCGTGCTCTCCAGCATCATGATCGGTGATTTGTTTAAATCCACCTTCGCAGGATGGATCAGCGCGCGTATCTCTGCTGTGACGATCATGCAGATACGCGTGGGCCTTGCAATATTATTTGTATTGGTGGGATTGTTTTCACTTGGAAGGGTTGTGTGGGAGGTGCTGTAGAATACGAAGAAAGAAGGCAAAATGTAAAATGCAAAAGTCAAAATGCCTGCCCGTCCGGTGCCATAGGCATCCCTTTGGGGCAGGCGGGTAAAAGGAATCGGTAGTGTCTCACTTTTCTTGGAAAATCCAAAGCCCATGAATTTCCAAGTTTCTCAAACTGAGACACTACGAAGGAACCCAACTTTTGACTTTTACATTTTGCATTTTATATTTTGACTTCTTCTTTTCTTACTTCTCTCCAGGAATAATCACAAGTGTATATACAGATTAAGAAGCTCCTTGAATCGCCGCATTATCCTGAGCTTCTAAGGCTTCAAATAGCTCGGGTGTAAACTCGTCTTTTTGCTCTTTGAGGGCTCGTTTGGCGTGCTACTTTTTGACGCACCAGAAGTTCCTCCGGGAAAGGAACGTAAAGACCCTGTGAACCAAATGGCTAATAAGCATGTCAAGGCAGTGATCACCAAAGGCGCATTAGCAGCAATTATCCATGACACAGATTCGATCTTACTTTCAACGTAAAATTGCTGAAGGCAAACGTGCCAGTTATCGTCATGAATGCTGTTAAAAACAAGTTGGTTTCGAGAGTATTTGCTGTCGTCCCGCGTGGAACACCCTTCGTCTCAACGCACAACTATGCATAAAAATAAATTACATCAATTGATTGGTGAAACATAGAAATTCAGCCTCGCTCTATGTACCGTCGGCCAGAGTCTTTGGGCGTCGACTCGAAGCTTCGGCGCAAGCGTGCGGCGGACGTAGTCGCCTTTGTCAGACGCAGTCCACAGAGTAGCTAAGGCGCTCGCCCTGCCTGCGGTAAGCAAGTGAAGGCGATGCAGTCAAGAGTCTCCAGTATGTCAATGCAACACAATCTGCTCAGTAAAGGACTTACCGTCCTGTTCAACTGAAAGCACCAGGGCTCCGCGCGCATGCGATGTAAGATCGATTTCCCGATTGTAATAACCATTGAAATTGTCCACGTTGTCGCGGAAGATCTCCTTTCCGGAAGCATCAAATACTGACACGACCGTTGGTTGAGCTTCTGCTGTAAACTGGACATTGAATTTTCCTTCTGTTGGATTCGGGAATGCTACGAAATCTGAAAGGATGAGACTGTTGTCGAATGTCTCGACGATCGGGCTCTGATTGACATTTTCCGGAAGTATTGGCTCATCGACTTTGTCTTTTTTAATGACAATGATCTTGCGCGTCACAAATTCTTCTGCAGGTACTTGTTTGTCACACGTCACAAGCGCATGGCGACTGCTTGCAAAGCTTGGGAAATCTTTCCACGCGCGGAGTTGTGTCTCAACACGATCTTCAACGCCACTGCGGTTGTACATCACGGTGACCACATCGCCGGGTTGATATTTTGCCAGCACATCGTGTAGTTGTCCATAGTTGCTCATCGGAAATTCATCAATAGAGCGAATGATATCTCCAGTCTGTAGTCCTGCTTCTTCGGCACCACTGGACCCGATCGTACTGTTCACATAGACGCCACCACTCTGACTTGTACTTACATAGACACCCAAGGCTGCACAGTTGATATCACCGGCGTCATATGCAAATGCATAATTGAAATCACCCAGATGTGCGAGTCCTTTACCCAGGCTTACCAGGCCATCGCTCAGCCCTTCGAGATTGATATCGAAATCGAAGTCATAATCATCACTATTTATCGCATGGTTGTTTCGTACAACTTCGCATTTATCAAGACTAAATAGTAAATCATGGTCTTTACCTACCCAAGTAACTCCGTTCTCCGGATTCAGAAAAATTCCCTTTTTAGCAAGACGTGCTTTATCTACCTCAGATAGTTCTTCACCCTTTGCAAGGTGGATAGTCTCTGTTTCACCATCTACATTGATGGAGATAACCTTTTCATCATCGTTATTTGTGACATTGACCACTACTTGTCTGCCGTCTTCTTTTATGCACATTTTATTCGCATGATTGGCGATATCCTTGTTGCAGTTACCATTAATCACAACTACTTTGTCGACGACCTCTGCATTGATCTCCTGCAGAAGGGCATCATTCTCGTCATCAGTCACAATGACTTTCTCTACAGTTTGCTGACCGCTGGCGTCAGTCGTTTTCTTGATAACCACAACCTTTTTATTATCCTGGGCGGAAGCAGGTTGTACGGTAGCGAGGGTGCAGACACATAGTAAGAATAGTGTCAGGCCGAGAGTGTGTAGTCGTTTCATGTTTTCAGACGTATTTTGAAGTTGTTAAATGACGTGACGAAAGTTAGACAGGATATCCATCGCCTGCACTTAAGGAAACGTTAAGGTGATATTAAAGTCGACAATCATAAAATCCTGCGCTACCAGAATGACTGAAGCAGCTCTCAATAGCTTCTTTTTTAAATTTCTGCGCCCTTTCGATACATATCCTGAGCTGCCGAATTAAGGAGCGGGCTCTCAGTTCAATTTGAAATCTCGATCTTGCTCTTACCGGAGATACGATAACCTTGTGTCCTCTCAAACAGGTCGAGATACTTCTCATGTACATCATCAGACATGCGCTTGCCGTTGATGCGCAACCTATCCTCTTCCAAGATAATACTGTACTCACCATTCGTATCAATCAAGCCATCTCTTTCCATAGCAGAGGTGATGGGACCGAACGGCTCTCTTGAGTGACGAGGATGTGGTGCAAAAAGATTGCCTTCCTCATCCAGTTGAAGGATTCTGGCATGTTCAAGTTCCATCATGCGCGCACCTTCCATCTGCTCTCTGCGCTGCTGTCTTAGTTCATCCTGAAGATGACGATCTCCCAGCACAGATTGTCTTTCGGCTTCTGCAAGCTGGCGGGCATAGTCCTGCATTTGTTCTCCGTATTCTTTCCATTCACCCGCATGTTCTTTTTCCCATTGTGCACCATATTGTTTCCACTGATCTTCGTATGCCTTCCAATCCTGGTTTTCCCATTGTTTGCCCCATTCTTCCATCTGTTTGCTGTATTCATCCCATTTCATCCCTTCGGCTGCTTTCTCCCATTCCTTGCCCCAATCCTTCATTGCATTTTCGTATGCTTCCCACTCTGCTTTTTGCGCCTCTGTCATCTTTTCGCGGAGCATTTTGTAGTGCACGGCAGGAATTGAATCCCTGATCACATCACGCTGGACAATCACATCATCACTATAGAATAACCGGGGTGTCCTCGCCAGGCCATACCCGTTTCTTTCCTCTTTCTCAATCACAATGACCGAATCTGCATCGAGTTCGATTTCCTGTCCATTGATGATGGCGATTCCCCGGTCACCATCGATTTCTACGTTGGTATTGCCTTCACTTTCGACATGATAGCTGTATCCATTGCCGGAACGTTCACGGATAATCGTCGTCTTATTGGTCCGACCCTCCTGCGATGGTTGCGGTGTAAATAACTGATGATCGAAAAGCATTGGCTCCGGAATATCAGGCATGTCAGGCATCGGCGGCATTGGAGGCATATCCGGGAGCGGAGGCATCGGTGGCACAGGAGCTACTGGTTCCAATGGCGGAAAAGGAGGTATGGGCGGCATCGGTGGCAGTGGGGGGGTGTCGGTAGCAATTGCCCTCATTTCCTCAATCTCCGCTTCATGCGTAGGATATTCCGACGGATCAATTACATTGCCATCGATCTTGAGAGATTTAATCTCACCATTCTGTGAGCGCATTTCCATTTCTTTGCCGTCCACAGTTTTCCAGACGGTGATCTCTCGTTGGACAGGTACAGTATCGGCGATCGCATAGGGGTATTGAGTGCCGACATTTACATCTTCAGCTTCGGCCAGCGATTGTGCATGTCTTTCGGAAAAAGACAGCAAGGTGACGCATCCGATCAGGATAGCGGTGGCAATGATTCGTTCCATGACGTTAGACTTATTTTGCGGTTGATTGAGAATGCGTTTAATACGGTTCAACAAATGTCCTTTCGAGCCTGCAAAGGGTAATGCCAGTGCCGGAGCATGATAGCTGATGTCTTCGAGTCGTACGAGGGCTTTGGCATATGTCAGAGAACTGCTGCACACCTGGACAGCAAGATCATCGCAACAGTTTTCGCGCTCTGATCTCGCTACGGCAGAAATCCACCACACTGCAGGATGATAATAGAAGATCATCTCAATGAGTGACTGGACCAGGTTTTGCAAAAAATCATTTCGGACGAGGTGTGCGACTTCATGTGCGAGGATGGCCTCTACTTCATCGACCTGGAGTTGATTGATGATCCCGACAGGGAAGAGAATAACAGGTTTCAGATAGCCAGCTACAACAGGGATCTTCAACAGGGCGGATTGTGCCAGCTTTACTTTGCGCGTAAAACCCAATGTCTTTATTATTCTGTCCAGAGTTTCCTGCCATTCAGCAGGTGTTGCACTCGCACTGGCTTTCAGATGCCGCAGATAAAACAAACCGAAACAAAAACGCAAGGCAAAGAACAGGACGCCCATGATCCAGATAGACACGAGGAAAGGATTGAATTGAGATATCCACGCGTAGAGGCTCATGGAAACTGCTTCTGTCTCTGCCGCTATTCCTGTGAGGAAAGCATCATTTCCCGTGGCAGCAACTGTTGGCTGTTGATACAAGAATGCAAAAGTGACCATGGAGCAAAACAATACAGAGATCAGGCTGATGGTGGCAATGATATATCGCTTTTGAGCCTGCTGAGCAGGGATGCGACTCATTAGGGCAGTCATGATAAGGGCAACAAGGCTACCCTGCCAGAGACTATGGACAAAAGTCCAGCCCAATGCATTAACGAGTTCGTCACCGAGGAATGTATAGAGCTGTGTCATGGCTTCCGGTTTTTCTCGATTTGTTCGATGAGTGCTTTGATTTCCTCCAATTCCTTCTTACTCGCTTTATGATTGCCGAGTACCTGCATCACAAGCTGGGAAGCAGATCCCCGGAAGGTCGAATCCACAAAGCGACGTAGAAGCTGACTTTGGACATCCGCTTCTTGAACGCCTGCTTCATAGATATGTGACCGCGCTTCGGCGTTGCGTTTCACAAGCCCTTTGTCGAGCATGATCTGCATCAGTTTGAGGGTGGTGGTATACCCCGTTTCCCGACTCCCGGATAATATATCATGGACGTCGCGCACGGAGGATGGCCCGCGCTGCCAGAGGACTTGCAGGATTTCCAGTTCTGCATCTGTAGGCTTGATCAGTTTTTTTGACATTGAAATTTTAATATATACGAATGTGTTCGTACTACAATGTTAGGAGACGGGAATGAGGAATGCAAGAGGTTGTACGATGGACTTCGTATTTTAAGAGAAATTTAACAAAAACGCGGGGAAGGGATCAACGGATCAATGGATCAACGGCGACACCTTGTTTCGCTACGCGAAACGGATTTCATTATTTTGTCCTCATTAAATATTGACGTTATGCAATTCATCTCCATTCCCAACGCACCTCGCTCGGTTGGTCACTATAGTCCGGGCGTGATTTCAGGCAACTTTATCTATGTTTCAGGCCAGGTTCCGATGGATCCGGTCACAGGCGAGAAAGTCACAGGTTCCTTTGATGCTCAGTGCAGACAGGCATTGAATAACGTGAAGACAATTCTGGAAGCCGCCGGCAGCAATCTAAATCATGTCGTAAAGGTGAATGCGTACATCACA
>DATDQA010000126.1:0-5482 GCA_035292505.1 Saprospiraceae bacterium
GGCGAGGTTCATCTTCATCATACTCAGGGGGTCTGCCGGTCTGTACTGCACAAAAAGAACATGACCTGGTACAGACATTCCCAAGGATCATAAAGGTGGCAGTACCTGCTCCCCAGCATTCACCCATGTTTGGACAATTACCACTTTGGCAGATAGTATGCAGATGATACTCATCCACAAGCTGACGGACATGGCGATAGTTTTCACCGATAGGCAACTTCACCCGCAGCCATTCAGGCTTTCTGTGGCGTGGAGAGTCCTCTTTAGCGATGACAGGTAGATCGATCACAATGCAAAAGTAAGTGAATCCAATCCTTTCGAATCATGACATGAGTTTTCGGATCAAAGCATCAAGGGATCAAGCCCTGCGGGCTTGAAAGGGATCAAGGGATTTCGATCCATGATTGGGCAAATCGTTGGTTTGAAAGGGATCAATAAGATTTCCTTGATCCCTTTCGGCCGCCGCGCGTGGCCTGAGCCCTTGATCCTTTTCACCCCACCCGATGCCTTATTCTAGGTCCTTTGCCTTCTTCTCTTCATTTCTTTTTCTAACTTTATCGTTATAGGTGTGCAATCTGATGATGACCTCGTACAGAAATATCTTAAGCTTTCTGGCTCTGACAACGCTGTCATTCTGTATACATGGTCAGACGACAATCCAACCTAAGCAAATTGATTATAGCCTCATTGGCATCCTGTACAACCACGAACGCGCGGGGGACCTGCAGATCCATACAAATGGATTTGCGCTTGCATACGTCGTAGGAGATATCCGGAAGTACTATCTCACACGTTATCGCTATTTCGGAGTAGGCTTGCTCAAGCATCCGAGAGAATATCGACAGGCTGTCAACTTCCAGAGCGGCAATCTCATTCTGAAAACTTCTTCAGCGTTTGCATATGGTAAACAGCACAATTTCATTGTCGCGCGTGCCGGCATAGGTGAAAAACGTTATTTCTCAGAAAAGGCAAAGCGTAAGGGTGTGGCAGTAGGAATCAGCTATGAGGGCGGGATTTCACTCGGCATTCTCAAACCCTACTACCTGGATCTCAACAGGCTTGAACCATCGGGTGGAAGTGTTGCGGTCACAGAGAAATATTCCGAGGAGAATGCAGATCTCTTCCTGGATGTAAGTCGTATTCAGGGAGCGGCATCCTTTTTCAAAGGGATTGATGAAATTTCAATCCTGCCCGGGTTTCATGGAAAGATCGGTGCGCATTTCAGCATCGGCGCATTTGAGAGAGATGTGCGGGCCCTGGAGTTGGGAATCATGTGTGATATCTATTTCAAGCGCGTCCCGCTGATGATCATTGAGAATAATCAGCCCTTTTTCTTAAACCTCTACGCGACATTACAAATCGGGAGAAGGTCATAACATTGCTGGAAAGGCGTCCTGAAATACATCCAATGCTGCATCACATCTGTAAGGACAATTCAATTGCCGGTGTATTCCTGGCTCAACTCCGCGATGTCAATCAGCAGGGGGATCGCGCCTTATTTAGAAGGAATCTTGAGCGCATGGGAGAAATCTTCGCCTATGAGATCAGCAAATTGTTGACCTATCAGGAAATACAAACGGAAACTCCGCTCGGTACTGCCGTCTCACGCGTATTCACTGATGAAGTTGTCATTGCATCAATCCTTCGGGCGGGATTACCGATGCACCAGGGATTTCTGAATTATTTCAGCGAAGCCGAAAATTGTTTTGTAGCTGCCAGAAGAATTCATCATAAGGATGGCTCCTTCGATGTCGACGTAGAGTACATCACATGTCCGGACATTGAAGAGAAAGTGGTGATCCTTTGCGACCCCATGATTGCGACTGGAAGTTCGGTACACAAAACAATGGAAGCTATCCTTAAGATAGGAAATCCACGGCAGGTGCATATTGCGACAGCCATTATTTCTTCTTATGGTCTTGAATACATCCGCAGGATGTATCCCAGAGCACATATCTGGATTGCGGCGGAAGACGAAGAACTCACGGCAAAGTCGTATGTCGTACCCGGTCTCGGTGATGCAGGGGATTTGGCGTTTGGAGGAAAGACGGAGAGTCACATCGAGTAAGTGAAGGGATTGCAGAAGACGGTGGAAATCCGATCCGGCAAAACTGTCATATTCATTCCATAGGTCGTTGATAAACAGGATGGCTACGTATTTTCCAGTATACCAAACCCGGCCGCGTTCAAATTATGGTTCAAGATGTACAAAAGGCTTACCCTCCCTCCGGAGTGACTATCCTGCAGCTATGAGAATTCTCATCTCAAACAACAACTCTTATCAAAACCACTCTTGGAAACAGATGTTAGTTTTGTAGCGTAAGCCACAGCGCTGATATCGACACACCATGAGTTGGGTTAAGCATTTTATCCTTTCATCACCGGGCCGGAAACTCGTCATGAGTCTTACCGGACTCTTTCTGATCCTCTTTCTTATAGTCCATCTTGCAGGTAATCTGCAGTTGCTGATGGATGATGGTGGGAAAGCGTTCAATATCTATGCCTACGTCATGACGCACAATCCGGTCATCAAATTGATTTCGTACGGGCTGTACTTCTTTATCCTCGTGCATACCGTACAGGGCATTCTTATTACGATTCAAAACAGAAGGGCAAGACCCCGAAAATATGCAGTGGGACACTATCCGGAGGCGTCTTTTGTGTCGAAGCAAATGGCCTTGTTAGGCGTCCTCATTTTTGCTTTTCTCTGCATCCATATGTTCGATTTCTGGTACAAAATGAAATTCACGGATACCTTAATCTTACAGCAATATGCCGGATTTGAACATCCGGTTCAGGATCTGGCTAGCTGTGTAGAATCGGCATATCAGTATGGATGGTTAGTCCTCATCTATATCGTAGGTTTGATTGCGCTGGCCTTTCACTTGTGGCATGGATTCGAGAGTGCATTTCAGACCTTAGGACTTACCCACAAGCGGTATGGTTTTCTCTTTCGCTTGATCGGGCGCGGATATAGTATCCTGATCCCGGCGGCATTTGCTGTCATTCCACTTTATGTGTATTTCATCAACTAACGAACAATCCCAGATCAGCATCTCATGAAGCTTGATGCAAAAATTCCTCCCGGACCACTCTCGGAAAAATGGTCTAAGTACATTGGCACGATGCCATTGGTCAGTCCGGGAAACAAGCGTAAAATCGATATCATCATCGTAGGTACAGGACTTGCCGGTGCATCTGCAGCTTCGACCCTGGCAGAACTCGGATACCGCGTAAAGTGTTTCTCGTTTCATGACTCTCCACGCAGAGCACATAGTATCGCTGCACAGGGAGGCATCAATGCCGCTAAAAACTACATGAATGACGGCGATAGCGTATTCCGTCTGTTTCATGATACAATCAAAGGAGGTGACTATCGCGCACGTGAAGCGAATGTCTACCGCCTCGCAGAGCTCAGTGCAAGCATCATCGATCAATGTGTAGCACAAGGAGTACCCTTTGCCCGTGAGTATGGTGGTTCGCTCGCCAATCGCTCTTTTGGCGGTGTGTTGGTATCCCGGACTTTTTATGCCAGAGGGCAAACAGGACAACAATTGCTCTTAGGTGCATACCAGGCGATGTCACGACAGATCGCCCAGGGTAATGTGAAAATGTACAACCGCCATGAGATGCTGGAGCTTGTACTGGTTGATGGAAAAGCACGTGGCATCATTGCACGTAATCTGCTCACAGGTACCCTGGAGCGACATAGTGCTTATTGTGTCATCCTTGCTACCGGAGGATATGGCAATGTCTACTACTTGTCCACGAATGCCATGGGTTCCAATGTCACTGCTGCATGGCGGGCGGTAAAAAAGGGAGCGCTGATGGCGAATCCCTGTTATACTCAAATTCATCCTACCTGTATTCCGGTATCAGGGGCTTATCAATCCAAGCTCACGCTGATGTCTGAATCTCTGCGCAACGATGGACGTGTATGGGTACCAAAGAAACGTGAAGATGTCGAGGCAGTACGGAATGGTAAAAAGAAAGCCGCGGATATACCGGATCAGGATCGTGATTATTACCTGGAACGCCGGTATCCTTCATATGGCAATCTTGTACCGCGCGATGTCGCTTCACGTGCTGCGAAGAAAGTATGTGATGATGGTTTTGGAGTGAGCAGATCGGGACTTGCCGTATTTCTCGATTTCAAGGATTCCATCGACGCTTATGGCGCCTCTGCTGCACAAACAGAAGGCATCTTGAACCCTACACCCCAACAGATTCGTAAACTGGGTGAGACAGTAATCAATGAGAAGTATGAGAATCTCTTCCAGATGTATGAAAAAATCACCGGTGAAGATCCTTACAATAATCCGATGATGATTTATCCTGCTGTGCATTATACGATGGGCGGACTATGGGTGGATTATAATCTTGAGACAAATATTCCCGGATTGTTTGCTTTAGGGGAATGTAATTTCTCTGATCACGGCGCAAACCGTCTCGGGGCTTCTGCATTGATGCAGGGTCTGGCAGATGGATACTTTGTGATTCCCAGTACTGTCGGTGATTTTCTTTCCAAAGAGATTAGAACTCCTGCTATCGACGCTGATCATGAAGCTTTTTGGGAAGCGGAACGTGCAACGCATGCGAGGTTACAAAGGCTGATTGAGAATCGAGGAAAGCAGACCGTTGAAAGTTTGTATCGACGTCTTGGCAGGGTCATGTGGGAGGTATGTGGTATGTCGCGTTCTGCTGAGGGACTGCAAAAAGGTGTAGAACAAGTAAAGGCGTTGAGGGAAGAATTCTGGGCAGATGTCCTGGTGCCGGGACGGCAGGACGAGTTCAATCCCGAACTTGAGAAAGCAGCACGTGTCGCAGACTTCATGGAGCTCGGAGAACTGTTGATACATGATGCTTTGCATCGCAATGAATCCTGCGGTGGTCATTTCCGTGAAGAATATCAAACACCGGATGGCGAAGCGCTGCGTAATGATTCAGAATTTGCGTACGTCGCAGCATGGGATTGGAATGACGGCAAACCATTGATGTATAAAGAACCGCTTGAGTTTAAGGATGTGGAAGTGAAGACACGATCGTATAAGTAGCATAGCGCAGAGAGCAGAGGGCATAGAGCGAAGAAGGTGAGAAGGTCTGCGGTGGCAGTGAGAAGTATGAGCTCTGAAAGGGTGAAAAGAAGATGTTAAGTTAATGTCTAAACCAAGCTACTTAGTAACTACTTAGAGGCCACTTAGAGGCCACTTAGAGCCCACTTAGAAGCAACTTAGAAGCAACTTAGAAACAACTTACGGATGAAACTCAAACTCAAAATCTGGCGTCAAAAAAATCCCACTGTGCGCGGAGCATTCGAGACGTATGACGTCGAAGCAAATCCGGATATGTCCTTTTTGGAGATGTTGGATGTACTCAACGAGCAGCTTATTCTGGACGGTCAGGACTCGGTATCATTTGATCATGATTGTCGGGAAGGAATCTGCGGTACGTGTGGCGTGGTGATCGATGGAAGACCACACGG
>DATDQA010000127.1:0-2806 GCA_035292505.1 Saprospiraceae bacterium
GGACAATGATGGTGGTCTTAACCTGATGCTGACGGATGTCACCGGTGTGGTCGGAGGAATTGTGGATTTCAATGATGATGGAAGCTTCACGTTCATTCCCGATCCGGGCTTCAGCGGATTTGGTTCGTTTACATACACAGTCACGGATGCATGTGGTAATAGTGCGACGGCTTTCGTAGAAATCTTAGTGGAGGAACCTGTCTGTGATTTTACCGCTGAGTTTATCAATACGAACGCTTCCTGTGGTTTTGAAGACGGGAGTGCATCGGTTGTTGTCGATCCTTCAGGCAGTTATTTCTACGAATGGAGCAATGGAGACTCAGGTCCGATGATCACGAATGTCGGAGCGGGGATTTATTCTGTTACTATCGAGGATCTCAATCTTGGATGCTTCCTTGAATTTGAAACAGAGGTAGGAGAGAATCCTCCTGTGTATATCAGTAATCTGGAGGTGCTCCAGCCGATGTGTCCGAATCCAGGTGATATCCGGTTTGAAGTTTCCTCTTCGGGCGGTGGACCATTTGAGATCGAAGTCACACTTCCTGATGGGACTACCGTGACATTTTCTGTTCCCGAAGGGTTTGTCAGCTTATTGGAATATGTTCCCATCAGTGACGGCACATATACGATCAATGTCTTTGATGTGAATGCCGGCCCATCGTGTACTGAAAGTTTTGAAGCGACGATCATGGGTACGACAACACTCGAGATCATGGTAGATGCGATCATTCCACCTTCTGAGCCCAGTTCCATGGACGGCGCAATTTCTGTTTTGATCACGATGCCAGGTACTCCGCCCTACACGATCTTTCTGAATGGTGAATTCTGGGGAATGACGTCAGGTGCGTTTATCGTTGAAGGCCTTGGCGCGGGTGACTATACGATTCAGATCCAGGATGCAAATGGATGCCTTTCGAATATTCTTGAGGTCACTGTGCCTTTACCTGAGTCATTGGGATTGGAGGTGGGGTTTGGGATGGGTACAATGCAGAGTAATCCAATTCCTTTGCCAGAGCAGCCGAAGACGGCTGGCCATACGATAGTGTCGTCATATGTGGATGTGCGGTTACATTATACCACAGGCGGCATTAAGCAGGTGAATAGCCTCGTGATTTATCGCGAGGATCATGGATCGGTGTATCGGTTTTCGCAGATGGTGGAATTGTGGGAGAAGGAATATTATGGCATTGCATTCAAAGCTCAAGGAGGTTTGTCAGTGGATTTTGTGCGTAATCATCCGGCTGAACATTATTGGACGATACGAGGCAGTGCAGCAAGAAGGATTGGAAAAGTGATGACAGTGAATGCGGCTGTTTCATTGAGAGGTTGGCAGAGGATCGAAAAGCCAGCGATTGAGGTGGGGGTGAAGATGCCATTGATGGGAGTATTTCCCAAAATGAATAAAGATTAACCAAATGAAAGTTTTAACAAGGTTATGGAGTTTAGCCTTTCTGGGTATATTTTCCTGTACTGAGGATGTACCTGTTGTCATGAATCCTCCTGCCACAAGCGACCCAAAAATAGAGTCATTTATGATGGCAGAAATAGATCATGTATTCATTGATACCATAAAATATGATTGTTCAACATCGAGAATGAAAACCACAAATTCAGTAATGCATAGTGATAATTTCTTTTTATACAGGCAAGGTATAATGTATGAAACATCTTCTGCTTTATCGGTTTCAGTGAATATCTATGTATACGATAAGATTCCACGACCGGATGTATTCACTCATACACTTGTTCGGAATTACTTGGTTAATAGACCTGGCAACGTGACCGTCGATATAGAGGTAACTAAAAATGATGTAGTATTTAGAAATCAAATCTTTGGAACGATACAACCCGCAGGTTTTTTTGATAGCATTCAGAAGATAGCAGAGGACGAAGAGGTAGCACTAATCATAGATCCACCAGTCCTCGCATCATGTAACGGATATTTGGCGCTCATGCCCATAGTCATATCATACAAGGGAACCTTAAAAGCATTGGACACAGCGGAAGAAATTTCGATTGAGGATATGACGGTGAAATTGTATCTAAGGGAGATATGAAGGGAGTTTGATTGATATGATGCTATCCTGACTAGGTTGAGCAAATATGCAATGGAACGCGTTGTATCAATTTGCCTTATCCAAAATAGGTAAACTATAACGCCTAAATTCGCAGATACTATCAGTCCTCCACACAATCAGTGGTAAAAAGCCGGGTACAAACACATGGCCAAGAAAACTAAAGAACAAGCAGACGAGCCCCTCGAAAAGAAACTCTGGCGCGCAGCCGACAAGCTCCGTAAGAACATGGACGCCGCCGAGTACAAACACGTCGTCCTCGGCCTTATCTTCCTGAAGTATATCGAAGATGCCTTCAATGAACTCTTTGCGAAGCTGACAGAAGGCAAAGGAGAGTATGAAGGTGCGAATCCCGAAGACAAGAATGAGTATCTCGCTGAGAAGGTCTTTTATGTGCCACCATCATCACGATGGACATGGTTGCAGGGACGCGCGAAGCTGCCGGGAATCGGAAAGGATATCGATGATGCGATGGATGCCATCGAAAAGGACAATCCTTCGCTGAAAGGAGTGCTGCCTAAAGTCTATGCACAGGAGAAGCTCGATAAGGCAAGTCTCGGCGGATTGATCGATATGATCAGCACTTCGGTACTGGGAACAAAAGAGGCACAGAGTAAGGATGTCCTCGGACGTGTGTATGAATACTTTCTTGGTGAATTTGCATTGGCAGAAGGAAAGAAGGGCGGACAGTTCTATACACCATCGAGTGTCGTACGTCTTCTGGTCGAAAT
>DATDQA010000128.1:0-4545 GCA_035292505.1 Saprospiraceae bacterium
GTATATCTTTTACACCCATCGCTTCCAGAATCTCCTTACCGGTCTCCAATGCATCCGCACTCATCGCATCTTCATTCGTCTTCCATATGCAATCGATTTGCAGTGTTGGCATGCCCCATTGATCGGTATTGACATGATCCAATGTGACCCGGTTGTTTGCATCGGGCAGCATTTCTCCCATTGCATACATGACCACACTCCACGGTCCTGGTTTGCTCAGTGTGTCCTTAAATTCCGCACCGAAATCCGTAGTATTCATACCACGTTGCCATCCTTGCCTGGAAGCACTGAAACCATAGGCATATCCGCGTACAAAGTCATTACGCTGATCATCACCAATGTTTCGGAAGCGTGGGATGTATGGCGAATTGGGCCTCCTCCCGCTATAGTAGACATCTTCATAGCCATCAATGAGCCCGTTCAACCGTACCCTGTAATTATGTGCCATGAGATAGCGTCCCAGAACATCCCCATCGTTCCCAAGACCATTTGGAAAACGATGTGAGGTACTGTTCAATAAAATAAGTGCGCTGTTTAACGTGGACGCATTGACGAAAATGATCTTTGCGTAATATTCCTGCATTTCTTTCGTCACCGCATCGATAACGCGCACTCCCTTCGCTCTCTGCTTCTTCTGATCATAGATGATCGAGTGGACAATTGATTGCGGCCTCAACGTCATTTTCTTTGTGGCCATGGCAGCAGGCAGCGTAGCGGAATTGCTACTGAAATATCCCCCGAAAGGGCAGCCCCGATGACAGAGATTACGATAGACACATGGTCCTCTTCCTTCCACAGCGCGTGTATGATTCGCTGCACGTCCCATGATCATCGGTCGCCCGGGAAAACGCGACTCCAGTTTCAGCTTGAGATCGCGCTCTACACAGTTCATCTCCATGGGAGGTAAAAACTCACCATCTGGTAAATGAGGCAAGCCGTCCTTGTTGCCACTGATGCCGGCGAATTTTTCCACATAACTATACCAGGGGGCAATCTCATCGTACGTAATCGGCCATGGAATTCCGAAGCCATCCTTTGCATTGGCATTAAAATCAAGTCCACTCCAGCGATAACACTGGCGTGCCCACATGATTGACTTGCCACCCACCTGATAACCACGAATCCAGTCAAAAGGCTTTACCTGCGTATATGGATGCTCTTCATCTTTGACAAACAGGTGTTGAGTCGCTTCTGTCCAGGCATAACATTTACTTTGAATTGGATTTGCCTGCTTGTCAGCATAGGTGGGTGTATTGCGATGCGGCAGGTCCCACGGATCTTTCAGAGCAGTATGGTAATCCGTCACATGATCCATCTTACCACCTCGCTCAAGTACTAATGTTTTCAGACCTTTCTCACAGAGCTCCTTGGCAGCCCAACCACCAGAAATGCCGGAGCCGATGACGATCGCATCGTATTTTCTTTTTTCGCGTCCTTTTGATTCTATACTGACCGGATGATCCATCGTTAATAACCCTTCTAGAAATAAGATGCTTCAGTTTTAGTTTCATCGGTGACGTGTACACATGAATTATACGATCCGGGTATTGGATTGTAGTCAAGGGCTTCCGTCATCCCACGCTGCGACGTAAAATAAGCTGTCAATGTCAACTGCTTAAGTTGCAGACAGAATTCATCGCGCTGCTGCAGGAGAACTACCAAATGTGCATCCTGTGAAGACGACGATAATTCATCGAAACGCAGGCCATGTTGTGTTATACAGTGAGTTTCAAACTGATCCATCAGTGTGTAAAATCTGTCGCGATCCCCGGGAGAAATCAACTCCGCAAGCGCGAACTGTATAAAAGCAGGTACCCCTGCCTGGGACGCCGAGGGTGTAGAAGTAGCGGGTAGGATACGATCCACAAATGCTACGAGCAATTTCTCTTGGGCAGTCTGTGGTGAGAAAACCGTCCCCTGAGCACGTCTGGCGATGTCCAAAAGTTGACCAGGGCTCGCGGTAATAGCAAAAGCCACTGGCAAATACTGTAGAGCTGTTCGGCGCTGCATCTGAATGTCACCAGAAAGCTTAAATGTATTCATTTTCAAGACGCCTTTCAAAATCAAACTCACTTGGATCCGGAGTGGACAGAAAAATTGAGCTCACATGGTAAAACAAATACTCTCATAATCTGTTATTGCATTAACAGGTTACCGAAGAATATTTGGTCAAAAAATTTACTTTCTTTTAATAGATTTTGCGTATTATGTGGTGCATTCAAACCAACTGAATCGGGAACAGAGGTAGAAAATTACTTTAACAATTTATATAACTAATTGATTATGAGGTACAAGAAAGGATTTAATTATTCCAAAAGCACCTACTATTTCACAGTAAAAGCGATACCAAACAACATCACTATTTACAGGAAATCCAAAGAAGCGGCGATCGAGGCGTATCAGAAATATGCGGCTCTCGGAAAAGATATTGAATGGCTCGGTAAGTGGAACGGCAAACAGTTTGTGGAGGCGAATCCTCCAGTGTCCGTGGCGGAATAGCATCAGAGCCAAGTTGAGGTAAATGAGATCCCGGACTGTCCATTCAGCCCGGGATTTCTTCTTTCTTTGAACCAATGCGGAACTTCATTTTATTCTTTTTGGTGGTGACATGTTTGACAGGCTGTTACCGTTTTAAAGGCTTCAGTATCAGCGAGGATCTCAGGACATTTTATGTCATGGATTTCCGCAATACTACCGCAAATGCGCCGCCAACGGTCCAACAGACTTTTACAGAACTGCTTAAGGAAAAGATTTCACGTGAGTCTCGGCTGAAACCCGACAATCAAAACCCTGATATCACCTTCAGTGGAACCATTACACGTTTTGCTGTCACAGCAGTCGCTCCGGAACGGGACGCGACAACAGCCTTCAACAGGCTTGACATCGCGGTGAGTATTACTTATGAAAATGCGCGCAATGCGGATGATCGGTGGACGCAGACGTTTAGTCATTTTCTTGATTTTACTTCTACGGCAAACCTCCTGGATGTACAGGATGAGCTGATTGATCAGATCTTTGATCAGATCATCGAGGACGTTTTTAATAAGGCTTTTACCGACTGGTAGGACAACTCAGATCCCACGTCGCTGAATCTCACGCACGATCAGTGACAGTTCCCGGCTCATATCCCCTGTCACGGATGAATTCTCATGTGCTCTGCGTATGAGATACGGTACCACTTCACGCACCGGTCCGTATACGACATATTTTGCCACATTGAAACCGGCGGCAGAGAGGTTGAACGTGATGTTATCACTCATTCCCAGGAGTTGACAAAAGTTAAGATGAGGATGACTTCTTGGAAGGTTTTTTTCAGCAATCAATTCAGCTTGAAGGAGATTGCTCCCGAGATTGTGCGATGCATTGCATGAAGCCAGGTACTGATAGTTTTTTACACAAAACCGTATCGCATCATCATAGGCCCGATCTGTGGCAGCCTTATCGACTTGAATGGGAGAAGGATAACCCATCTCTTTAGCCCGATTGCGCTCTTTGAGAAGGTAGGCACCGCGCACAAGTTTTGCACCCAGGATGTATCCTTCGCGCCGCGACTTTTCATAATCACGATGAAGATGTTCAAGCTTATCTGTCCGATACAGCTGATAGGTATTATAGACAACAGCCAGCTCATGATTATAGCGTTCCATCATCATTTCTACCAGGTAATCAATGGTATTCTGCATCCAGCTTTCCTCAGCATCAATGAAAATGCGTACACCGAGTTTTCGCGCAGTACTGCACAATGTATCCAGCCTGTCCACGATTCTTCCAAACTGCAGACGCTCTTGTTCGTCGAATGGTGTACCTGATTGCCATTTGATAAGCAGGTCATTGTCTGCAATCCCTGTCACTTTTGTGCTCACGACGGGGACACTTGCATTCGACGCTGCAAACTCCACCGCACGCAGGAATTCCTGAAGTGCGCTATCGAGTTCTTCATTTGTAGATTTTGCTTCCGCACCGAAATCGAGTACTGTAAATACATTGTTGCGATATAATCGTTCGATAACAGGTTGACATTCGGCTAATGTCTTACCCCCACAGAAGATATCGAAGATGGTTCTTTCAATGGCTTTTTCGGAAAGAGGTAAACGCAAGCGTGTAGACAAAAGAGCAAGATTGGAACCTAAGGCCACCAACCAGGGATTGTTCATCAGTCTGAACATCCGCGCAGTCTTGCGTAATTCCGAATTGGACTTACTTGCAAACGCAATCTCCGTATTCGAGAAATCGACGACTTGTTGGGAATGCGTTCCTGTTTGATCCATAGAAAGCGATAGACTTCCTCGTTTTTTGGCGTCGCGAAAGTAGGTTATTTACCGGAGACATCTGGCTGAGATGGAGTTTCGTTTGATGTTCCTGGTGTTTGTGTTGTCGAGGGTAACGGTTCACTTCCATGCACGAGATAAAACAGAAAAATCATCAGTACGCGGCGATTCTCCATGGGATCTATGATGTCTTTGCAGGTCAGTTTTTTGGAATCATCCGAGAAATCAGAAAAAATGGCCGGTAATCACTGTTGGGAAAAATCCGGTAATAGATAAA
>DATDQA010000129.1:0-37099 GCA_035292505.1 Saprospiraceae bacterium
TTCAATGGCCTCATCGATGAAGTATGCATCTGGAATCGCAGCTTATCCCTGGATGAGATTCGGGCTCTGAGACATATCACAAAAAAGCCGGAGGAAGATGCAGGACTTCTGGCATACTATCAATTCAATGAAGAAGGTTCCATCGTCTATGATAAGGCACACACTTACGATGCGATCATCAATGGCGACGCGGAAAAAGTAAAATCAAGAGCACCAGTTGGCGCAGGAATGAGTCAGAGTATGAATATCAACGCGCATGGCGTGTATGATTTTGATGAAGCGGGGCTGATGCTTTCTTTTCCTGCCGGCAGTGTGACTCCGCATGGAACGGTGTTTGTATCCAGGTTGAACGTCGCACCAGATTCTATCATGACCAACTGTGTGCCGATGGATCATGGATATTGGATTGTAAATAACTATGGCAACAACCTGGAAATCGACAATCCTGATACTATCGCATTGGATGGTATCGCCTTTATTTCTCTGGCGATGCAGGATACGTTGGGAAATTGTCTCTATGTGCGCGGCGAAAATGCAGAAATAGCGGGATGGAAAGTGAGTTCGGTCGCAAGTGGAGTCACAGAGCATGGTACGTCAGGCCTAGTCAGGTTTTCGGAAATCGATCCCGGTTTTACATCATTAGGTCAGATGATTGCGATACGGGATAGTATGCAATTTGGCAGACCACAAGTCGCAATAGTGAATGACTCTGATACCGCGGTCTATCAACGGGGAGGAAGCAGCATGGCGCTTGTCGTCCAGAGTGAAACAAAAGGGTTCCTGCTTCCACGTTACACATCCACAGTTTTGCAAGAGGTGCCTTCGCCAACGGAAGGAAGTATCGTCTTTATCACAGATCTGAAACAAATAGCATACTATGATGGGACAAGCTGGCAGCCACTGAATGCATGTTACCTTGAACCACCTGTGTATACAGGATTACCCGATTTCGCCGGAGTCAGTCTTGCAGGTGGTAGCACCACGAGTGCACTGCTGAGTCTTGGCACGCAGCAAGGGGTACTTGTTCTTCCGGAGTTTACATCTGAGGATATTGTCAATATCGATTTTCCAAAAGAAGGACTGATCATGTACAGGTCAGATCTCCATCGGCTTGCGTACTATGACGGAATTGATTGGGTTCTTCCGGCATTGACAGCTCCCGCACTCACGGCAAATGGTGAGGATGCAATACAAAATCTACCGGGACTCAGAGTCGGACCTGGTACAAAAGATCCCAATGCTCTCCTGCATATCATCGATACCGAACGTGCCTTAGGGATACCGGTCGTACATACCAGCGATATCCAGGGACCACATGCCGGGTTGATCATCTTTGATCCGCGATTCAAGGTACTTTGTGTGTTTGACGGTATTGGATGGCAGGTCGTGAAGTAGTAGTAGTACCGGCGACTTCAGTCGCCAAATGACTGAGCTTTGGCTGAATAACTATTTTGCACCAAAATTACCTCAGTCATGAAAAGAAAAGCAACTGCCGTATGGCAAGGCACCGGTAAAGAAGGCAAAGGTCATCTCTCCACACAAAGCGGTGTATTAAAAGAAGCACTATACTCATCCTCATCAAGATTCGAAGAAGGCATAGGAACAAATCCTGAAGAACTCGTAGCAGCTGCGCATGCCGGATGTTTTGCGATGAAACTTTCTTTTATCCTGACGGCTGCGGAATTCCCTCCTGCACGTCTCGAAGCTCAGGCTACGGTCACAATCGAAAGTGGCACCGTCACCAGTTCCGCAATCGAACTTAAAGCATCAGTGCCGGGTATCAGCGCAGAAAAGTTCGAAGAATGTGTGAGAGATGCACAAAAGAATTGCCCAATCTCTAAACTCCTGAATGCTGAGATATCGGTTGTGCATACGCTGAATCAGTAGCGATGACCGGAAGTGAAATTGCCGGCGGTTTTAAACCACCGGACTACAGCAAATACTTCACCTTAGCCGGTCCGCGATAACGATAGATATAATGATATGGTGTGAGTTGTGCACCAAAACTCTGAAAGAACTTATTCACTCCTTCCAGCATGCTGCCTTCGAAATCAAAGGCATGGCCACGCTGCGCAGCATCCTGTATTGCTTGCCAGAGAAGAATGTTGATGCTATAACGACTATCCGTCTTACGTCTGCCGCCAATTAAATAATAGGTAGTGCTTTCATCCCACACAGCGAGTACTGTCGCCTGTACACCATCAGTATCCCGTGCTGCATAGATTTTACATTGTTGTCTTTTCTGCAGTGCTTCTACAATCTCTTCCAGTTTCTGTTGTTGAAACAAGACATGTGCATTACGCATTTCAAGCACTGTCTCCATGAATACATACAAATCACTGATCTGACCATCTTCGATTGTATAATGGCGTTCTGCTGCACGCAGGTTGCGCCGAAAGCTCTTTGAGAATCCTTCATGTACCACCTCGACATTCACATAAGCAAAACGAAACGTGTATCGGGTCTCCTGCCGATACCCTTTCCAATACAATGGAAGCCAATCCTGCATCGTCCATGGTAGCTTGAGTTCAACAATCTGCGCACGAGGCAACTGACGCTCGAGGTCAGCAAGTACCGCATGTCTGAAGGCAATTTCCTTTTGTGGTGAATGATCATCAGGAATATCAATCCAAAGAGCAGTAAATGGTGTAAGCACCGGTAGCTTTATCCATTTCATCCCAAGCTTCGAGCCAAACCTATATGCCCAAGCGCCTTGAATGGATCCATCCTCACGCCTTGAGAAGACAGCATCCCAACTCTCCGGTTCACATGTTAGGTCGAGCCAAAACGGCTGCATGAAAATGGATAAGTCATTTCGGTTCTGACAAAATGCTCTATAGGTGTCTTGAGATGTCATGTAAATTCGGTTAATCCGGTGTAACCGGCAAAATCGGAGAAACCGGTGCCCATGTTATTGGAATAAAAACGATGAATTTCTCTAAAAAATAAGGTTCTGGGAAAAAAACATAAATAGGAAGGAAATGTACTTTCTTCCCGACTTCACCTGCTTTCCCCATTTTACCCATGGTTTCTGTTTCCTTTTTCAAATCTCCTCCTTTCAGTACGATCAATCCCCTTTCCCGTATTGCACCCCCTTCTCCGAATTTCGTCATCGGGACTTCACCTGCTTCACCCTTTCTAAAATAATGCTTCGTCCATGCTATTAACTCAGTTAGTGTCGCTACTGCCCTCGTCACCACAAAATCAAATTCACCATCAAACTCTTCCGCACGCGCATGAATTGCTTTTACATTCCTGAGGTGCAGCTCTTCGATGATCGACCGCACCGCTTTGATTTTTTTCCCGCGACTATCTATCAGGGTGAAGGTGCAATCAGGAAAGTAAATCGCAAGCGGTATCCCCGGTAAACCACCACCTGTTCCAAGATCAAGAATACGTGTCCCTGGTGGAAATTGAAAACATTTTGCAATGGCAAGGGAATGCAGAATATGATGTAACACGACATTCTCCGTGTCCTGGCGCGAGATGAGATTGATACGTGCATTCCACCAGATAAGACGATCGCTGTATGTTTTCAGCAAATACCCTTGTGTCTCCGACAACTTTGGAAAATATTTCAGGATCTCATCCATGACTTAGGCGGGCGTAATGTCAATATGAAAGCAAACGTACACAGCATTACGCAATAACTCACGGCCATGAATGGATACCAGGGGATCAGTTGACGATACAGCAATTGATGTGCGGCAAATGCAAAGAGGAGCCACAACAGCATTACACCTGCAATTCCGGCGTTAAACCAGAAGTTACCACTACTCAATACAAACGGTAGTCCTATCCAAACCAATAACCAACTCACTACAAAGACACTCGTCTGCAGTTTGGCAATGACTGAATATGCGCTACTGGCCGAAAGGTGTCTCCGCTTTTGATGCATCCATGCAGTCCATGTTGCCGGGGCTTCGGAAAACACAAACGCGGAAGGATGCATACATACACTTGTATTATTGCGATTGGCTGCTGACTGTACAAAGAGATCATCATCTCCAGACAAAAGATGTGCATGAGAGCTGAAGCCTTTCATCATTTCAAACAGAGAACGATGGTAGAGAAGATTGCGACCCACACCCATAAAAGGTGTTCCGCGTAATGTTGCACCGATATACTGTATAGCTATCAGTAATGTATCAAATCGCTGGAGAAGATTGAGAAATCCCGGCCTTGCAAAGAAGGGTGCGACCCCTAGCACCATTTCAATACCTGGTGTGGCATGGTCCATCATTTCAGAGATCCATTCAGGTCCTGGTACACAATCAGCATCTGTCAGTAAAATCCAGTCATATTTTGCAGCACGGATACCGGCAGCAAGCGGGGCCTTTTTACCGGGTGTCGTTTTCGTATTCGCATCAAATTCAAGAACCGTCAAACGGATATCATTTGATTGACGCCTTAAGTATTCCCTGATATCCGGATGTGGTCCATCATTCACCACCACAATCTCGTACAGCGGATAAGATTGATCAAACAAACTCTTGAGCAGTCTCTCAAGTTTTTGCATGTCGAGATGTACGCATACGACGATAGATACCCCTCCTTTCAAATCGTCGGACCCTGAGCTTGTCGAAGGGCGACTCCTGTTCCATGTTGGCAAAACCCAATAAAATACCTGTATGAGTATTGCCACACTCCAGAGAAGACAGATAATAAGTAAAAGATTCAAGCTGGAATAAAACTAATAAATTCAACTTGTCAATCACCACTCGCTTCCAGTGCTGAGATATCTTAGTTCTTTTTATTTCAAGCAAGTATGAGTTGGAATAAAATTCCGCTTAGTGTCTTGGCATGAAATACTTAGCGTGGTTAACGCCTCTTCACCTTCGCCTTCTCCTTTACCTGTGGCCTGCCAATAGAAGGACACTCCAATGCCCCTAAGTAATATACAAGCCCCACAGTGAGAAATGCAAAGGCATCATTGTTTTTGCTATTACCGCGCTGACGTCCGGGTTCGCCGATTGGCTCAGGCACTACTTCACCGGAACGATCTGAAAGCAATGCCGCTTGCATGCCTCTGAGATTTTGCAGTTGCAGCAGATTCGGATACGTCTTGCTCACATCATCGAGATAGTCGGAGAACAATGCCCTGCCGCTCAGTTCGATATTCAGGCTCCAGACAGAATTGATATCGGATTTGAAACCGATACCATAAGCGAGAGCAGGATTAGCAAGGGAATATTCACCGCCAATCGGCTGACCTTCCGTCCCCAGCGATTGCAAGGGAATCCAGGTATCGTTGAGCTTCGCTTTAGGATTGGCATAGTATATACCTGCACCCAGGAAAATATACGGCGTATAAAAATCCTGATCGCTACCATGGACATACGGGAAGAAATTGAATTCGATCTGCAATGAAGCATCTACAACCGCAGAGCGAAAACTCAGGTTACGGCTACGCTGGAAGGAATTCTCGCTATCGCTGTCCATGGCCTGTAGTCGTCCATACATACCCGCTAGTTTGGCGCTCAACCGGTTGTTAAAGTTGTAACGTACCACGAACCCGCCAGCAGGCCCGAGCCGTTTCAAGGAATAGTTGGTATTCAGATCACCGAAATAGTTAGATGCCCCCAGCACGACGCCAATCTCAGGTCCGCGCTGAGCCTGCATCAAAACAGCACAAGACAGCACAAATAGTGCGACTAAAGAGTTTTTTTTCATTTCGGTACGCCTGCCTGCCTCGCCTTGGCGTTGATTTAGCGGAGCAAAGGCGAAAAAAGCAGGCAAAGGTAGGGCTTAAACGCACTTTTCAGAGAATATAGTTCGTAATATCTGGTGTTGATTCAGCTAAAAATGTCGGCGTTGAATGGGCTAATCAACATTTTTAACTTCGTTTTGATTTACTTTAGGTATCAAATGAAGGCCTTTTGAAGGGAAAAAATAGAATACTTAAAAAGATCGCACTTTGGACACTAGGCCTTCTTCTCACCGTTGTCCTGCTGTCCTATGTTCTCATTAGACTGCCTGCGGTACAGAACCATGTCCGCCAGAGGGCAGTGACATTCCTTCAGGAAAAAATAGGGACCCGCGTTGAAGTCGCTCGTCTGCGTATAGCCTTTCCCAAAATTATCTTGTTGGAAGGAGTTTATTTTGAGGACAGACAGGGTGATACGCTCTTTGCAGGTGAAAAACTACTGGCAGACATAAGCGTATTCAAACTCTTAAGGAACACACTTGAAGTCAATGAGTTGGAACTGCACGGGATTACGGCATATGTACATCGTTCTGCCGACAGCACCTTCAACTTTCAGTATATCATTGATTCACTGGTGAATGAAAGTGCCGGGCCTGTCAAGAAGGATTCAAGACCGCTGGTGATTTCTTTGAATGATATTCTGTTCGAAAGGATCACACTCAAATATCTTGATGAGCCATCCGCTACAGATATCAGGGTGATGCTGGGGTATCTGGATGCAGATGTGAAAAAGTTTGATTTGGATAAACAGGAATTTGAGGTACCCAAAATTGTCCTTAAAAACTCGACTGCCACTTTCACCCAGAGGAAACCTCTTGCCGTACCTGAAAGTATCGAGGAAGACATCGCAGAAAGTGGAGAGCCAATACCTTTTGATTTGCAGTTAGGGACAATCGATTTCGAAAACATCCATCTGACTTATACCAACGCCATTTCGGATATCGTTTCCCGCGTGGATCTCGGAAACTTTTCAGTGCAATCCGATAAGCTTGAATGGGAGAATAAAAAAGTTTCTCTGAATGAAGTGAACCTCAGGCACTCAGACATCTCCATTGTGCTGGGAGATCTGAAGAATACAGAAGTTTTGAAAGAAGAAGCCCGCAAAGAAGTCGATGTAGAAGCTGATGTCTGGCAAATTCAGATCAGCGCGATCAATCTGGAAGATAATGGCTTTGCATTCAACGACAATAGCATCATGCCTTCCAGCGAGGGAATAGATTTTTCGCACCTGGGTATTCAGGATTTGAATTTGCAGGCGCAGAATATTGTATCGGCAGGGAATGAGTTTAGTGTTGAAATGAGATCCGCCAGTTTTCTTGAAAAAAGCGGCTTTGAACTCAAACAACTTCGCGGTGATCTTTTCCTTGGAAAAACACAAGGTCATGCTAAGGATCTTGTTCTGGAAACAAAGAACAGCATGTTGCATGCAGATGTACAACTACGCTATACGGATCTCGACAGCCTGAGTATCGAACCGGAGAAGATCTATCAAAAGACGTTCATCCGCGAAAGTACGATTGCGATGGCTGATATTCTGTTACTCGCACCCGGTCTGCATGATGAGAATTACTTCAAAGAATTTTCTACAGAAGTTGTCACTCTGCAGGCAGATCTGGATGGGAAACCCGGTGATCTCGTGATCCGTCAATTGAATTTCTCAGGTTTAGGACATACTAAACTCATGACTTCAGGTACTGTGCGAGGACTTCCCGATGTGGAGAAAGCGGTTTTTGATCTGAACATCAATCAATTCCATACGCAGAGTGCGGATATGTTGGCAATCGTTCCGGGTGAAATATTCCCTGCCACGATCAGGCTGCCTGAGGACATCCAGGTACATGGAAGATTTCAGGGAAATATCAGGGAGTTTACCGTCGATATAAATACGAATACTTCTTTTGGTGATGCGGCGATCAATGGCACATTGGGATTGAATGAACCTATGCGGTTTCAGGGCGAGGTGGAGTTCAGCGAATTTGACATCGGGCAGTTCCTGAAGCAGGATAGTATTTTAAGCACTATCTCCATGCAGACAACGGTCAATTTGCGTGGCATGGATACCGACAGCATCTCAGGTGAATTCTCAGGTGAAGTTCAACATGTCGGATTCAGAAGGTATACCTATCGGGATATCAGGTTCAGCGGCGAGGCACACGCCGGTATGATGCAGGCATTGATCAACATGGATGATCCCAATTTGAAATTCGAATTGGATGCGAGTGCACATCTTACCGAAAACTCCTTTCCTGCACTGGATTTCTTCCTTGACCTTGAGCATGCGGATTTGCATCCTTTGCACTTTCTTGACCGGCAACTTCTCTTGCGAGGAAAAGCATACGGCGACTTTGCCAATATCGATCCGGATTCGCTCGACGGGACGCTTGCCCTGAGCGATTTTACGTTCGCAGACTCCGCGCGGAAAGTTGTATTAGATACGGCGTATTTGGCCTCAAGTGCATCCTCTGACGGCGATACGTTGGAATTCAAATCGAACTTTGCTCAACTCAATATGTCAGGGAATTATCAGCTCACGAACTTATTCCCATCCATCACTCAGTCCGTTGCAAAATATTTCGGAACTACCACGGAACCACCTACGGGTCCTATGCCTTCGCAAAATGTCGAGCTGACAATGCAGATCAGCTATTCACCTCTTTTCACTCAACTCGACAGCAGTATTGGACGGTTTTCACCGATTGAGGTGAAGGGGAATTACAGCAGCGATGGCGATGTATTGAATCTTGAAGGAAAGTCAGAGCTGATCCGGTATGGGCCCGCAACAATCTGGAGTCCGCATTTTGATGTGAAGGCCAGTGACAATACTTTGATTTATACTGTCGCATGGGACGAAGCAAGGAGCGATGCCATCAGTTTTTGGAAGACAACGCTGGAAGGCAAGGCGCAAGATCAGGAGATCACAGCGGAGCTCAACATCCTGGATAGCCTTGAGCGCAAGAAATTCCATATGAATGCGCTTATCGATATATCTGGATCGCAACTTGCGCTCTCACTGGATCCTGCAGGACTCTTATTGGATTATGATCAATGGACAATATCGGATGATAATAAAATCCTGATTGCCGAAGGTGAACTTGCAGTTCAAAATTTTACGCTCTCGAATGGTGAACAGAAACTTAGCATCAATTCAGAGCCATTTGGATTCAATAATCCTATTGCCTTTGAATTCAGAGATTTCCAGATTGAGACGATTACGGAAATGATCAGCGGGGATTCGCTGCTTGCAGGTGGTATGATCAACGGTTCGGCTCGCTTGCGCGATTATTTCGGTTCTCCTGTCTTTACCGCGGACATGCGTATTGCGGATTTCAATTACCGACAGGATACGATCGGAAATATTGAAATGTTGATCGATAATGAAACTGCTAATACGCTCGCAGCTGAAGTGACGATACGGAACGCAGGCAATCATGTCGATCTGAAAGGAAGATATTTTATTTCTAATGAACAGATTGATCTGACGATGGGTATCATGCGGCTGGAGCTCGCATCACTCCAAACATTGAGTGGCGGAAATTTTACCAATGCCAGAGGAAGCCTTCGGGGGAACCTGAATATCACGGGCACATTGATGAAGCCTGTAGTGGAAGGCGACTTGCATTTTGACAGTGCAAGCGTGCGGGTTAGCGCGCTCAACGCCGTCTACACCCTTGCCAATGAAGGTATCCGGTTTTCAAATTCCGATATCCATTTTGATCGTTTCACAATTGCTGATGAAGAAAACAACCAGGTAAATCTGAATGGTGTCGTCTATACCCACACCTTCACCAACTTCCGGTTTGAATTGGACATTGACAGTAAAAACTTCAAAGTCCTCGACACTAAAGCACAAGGAAATGACCTCTATTATGGCACTCTCTATCTTGACAGCAGGATCAGGATACGGGGAGGACTGAATCGTCCGGAGATCACCGCCGATCTCACGATCCTTGATAAAACAAATATGACGGTGATCATTCCCCAGACGGCTCCTGGTATCGTCGAGCGGGAAGGTGTTGTGTACTTTGTTGAACTCGACAATCCCAGGTTAGATTCGGTATTGACCGCAGACCTTGACACGTTCAATACGTTTTCTGTCAAAGGGCTTGTTGTGTTTGCTAAGATCCATGTGACGGATGAATCGGAGTTCACATTGGTTATCGATCAGGGCAATGGAGATTATCTCAGGCTGAGGGGTAATGCCGAACTCAGTGCCAGTCTTGATCCCAGCGGCAAGATCAACATGACCGGCAACTATATTCTGGAAGAAGGGATCTATGCGCTTTCTTTCAACTTCCTGCGCAGGCGATTCGAAATCCGAAAAGGCAGCAAGATCACATGGAATGGCGAACCTACTTCCGGTGCCGTGGATATTACGGCTGTATACCCTGTGGAAGCAGCGCCCATCGACCTCGTGGATAGACAGCTCGCCGGAGCGACGCAGGCCGAATTGAACTTGTATAAGACGAAGCTTCCCTTTGAGCTTGTATTGACATTGCTTGGTACACTGACAAAGCCGGAGGTCTCATTCGATATCGAATTACCCGAAGGCAATTATCCCGTCTCTCCGGTGGTGATATCTACCTTGCAGTCCAGGCTGGAACAGTTAAGCCGTGAAGAATCGGAAGTGAATAAACAGGCCTTTGCTCTTGTCTTATTGAACCGGTTTATTTCTGAAGATCCGTTTAAGAGCATGTCGGGTGGTACCACAGCGGAATCCTATGCGAGACAAAGTGTGAGTAAACTTTTATCGCAGCAACTGAATGATTTTACTGCAAATCTCATCACTGGCGTTGATCTCAATTTTGATCTTGAATCAAAAGAAGACTATTCTACCGGCCAATTGCAAAACAGGACGGATCTCAATGTCTCCGCGTCCAGGCGACTGCTCGATGACAGGATCACCGTCACCGTCGGGAGTAACTTTGATCTGGAGGGAGCCCCTCAGGCAAGTGAAAAAGCGACGAACATCGCCGGCGATATCAGTGTGGAATACCAGCTCTCCAAAGACGGCAGGTACCTTTTGCGCGCTTATCGTAAAAATGAATACCAGGTAGCCGTGGAAGGCCATGTCGTGGAAACTGGCCTGAGCTTCGTCATCCAAATGGATTATGATAAGTTCATGGAGATATTTAAATCAAATAAAGAAAAAAACAAAAAAAAATAATGCTATTTGTGAAAACGGTAATAGTATTAAATGAAAACGGATCGTTCACATGTCTGTACTGAGATGGAATATTGCTGCTATTCTACAGTTAATGTGAGCAACTTTTTGATTTTACTCGTTGCGATCATCGTGTGAATGTAATGAAATCCAAGCTACACATTATCCTCTTAACGGCGCTACTCATGCTCTCAGCATGCTCTGCAACAAAATACGTCCCCGAAGGTGACTTCCTCTACAAAGGCACTTCTGTGAAAATGAGAGGAAAAGAAGTGAGCAGAAAAGAACAACGCACCCTCTCCGAAGAACTGGAAACCATCATGAGACCAAAACCGAACAGGGCATTTCTCGGAATTCCCTTCAGGCTCCACATCTATAGTTTCTGGGGTACTCCTGGCAAAGAGAAAGGTCTTGGCAATTGGATAAGCAGGAAGGTCGGAGAACCTCCCGTACTCATGAGCACCGTACGACCGGATTATCAGCGAAACCTCGTTGTGAACAGGCTTGAAAATCGCGGCTATTTTCGCACTACGCTGGAAAGCGATAGCACGATTCAACGTAAGAAGATAAAATTCAATATTAAAGCTGATCCCGGCAGACAATACCTGATCGATACGGTGTACTTCCCAATGGACACAGCCGTGTTGGCACGTGAGATGGGGCTTATTTCAGAGAACAGCTTCCTGCGTAAAGGAGAACCATTTGACCTCGATGTGATCAAGGCGGAGCGCGAACGGATCAATGCACGGCTGAAGGAACAGGGATTCTATTATTTCAGTCCGGATCATCTCCTTATCCTTACAGATACTACGGGAGGAACATTTTCAGTGAATCTTTCGGTGATCGTAAGACCTGGTACTTCTCCGCTGGCACAGGAAAAGTTTACAATACACAACATTTTTATCTATCCGCAACATTCATTAGCGGATACAGCAGTGACCGGGGATACCATGACGCATAAAGGTTTTATCGTCATCGATCCGGAAAAGACTTTCAAATCGGAAATGTTTGACTATGTCATGGCCTTTGAACCCGGTGATCTTTACAACAGGACGGATCATAACAGGTCATTGAACAGGCTGATTGACCTCGGCGTATTCAAGTATGTCGAGAATAAATTCCTGGATGCAAAAGGATCACAACTAGATGTCTATTATTACCTGACGCCCTTTCAGAAGAAATCACTGAGAGTCGAACTCCAGGGAAGGAACACTTCTACGAATTTCGCCGGTGCAGAAATCAACGTAAGCTGGCAAAACAGGAATGCTTTCCGGAGCGCTGAGAATGTGAAGCTCAGCGTGTACGGAGGCGCCGACTTTCAAATCTCTGGTATCAACAAGGGGAATAATCTCTACCGACTGGGAGCCGAGATCAATTTCAACATTCCGCGATTCATCACACCTTTCAGGGTTGTCACTCCTGCTTCTTTTATACCGAGGACGAAGTTCAGCATCGGTTTTGATAAACTGAACAGGGTCCAGAGTTATGTGCTGAATTCCTTCCGGGCTTCCTTCGGATACAGGTGGAAGGAAAATATCAGGACCGAACACGAATTGACGGTGTTCGCGGTGAATTATATTCAGCCGACAAACATCACACCTGCATACGAGGAACAGCTTGCACAGGATCCCACTCTGGCAAATGCTATCCAACGGCAATTCATCCTCGGACCGAGCTACAATTACAACTTTACGAATACCATCGGGCAGACAAGAAAGCATACCTTTTATTACAACGGCAATATTGGCCTCTCGGGAAATATCCCGGGTCTGCTGAGCGGAGCAAGCTACAAGGATGGCGATACGAAGAAGATCCTGAACGCGGAATTCTCACAATACATCAAGACCGATCATGATGGCAGGTATTATAATAACCTGGGGCACGGTTCCATTTTTGCCGCGCGGCTCTTTGCCGGTATCGGGTTCGCATATGGCAACAGCCAGGCGCTCCCCTTTGTGAAGCAATACTTTGCAGGTGGCTCTTCAGGTCTCAGGGCATTCAGGGCAAGGGCTCTTGGTCCAGGAAGTTTTATCACAGAGAACATAGGAGAGAATGTGATTGCTGCGGATCAGACGGCGGATATCAAGCTGGAAGTAAACCTCGAATACCGGCCTAAGATCTCAGGCATACTCAATGGTGCGCTCTTCCTCGACGCCGGTAACATCTGGCTCCTCAGAGAAGATCCGGAACGTCCCGGCGCCGCAATCAGCGGTGACTTCCTGAATGAGCTAGCAGTCGGGGTCGGTTTCGGCCTGCGTTTTGATTTTTCATTTTTCGTTCTCCGCGGCGATCTCGCCTTCCCTCTGCGCAAGCCCTGGTATCCGGAGAAGGAGCGTTGGGTGCTGGATGAGATTAGTTTTGAAAAGAGTGAATGGAGGAGAGAGAACCTGGTGTTTAACCTGGCGATTGGGTATCCGTTTTAGCTACAAGACTACTTTCCTATATCGTGCGCAGTTTTATTCTCTTCAAGGCCACATCATCCAAATATTTAAAAATAGAGGAATCAGAGAAAGCTGAGAAAGTAGAGGAAGCAGAAAAACCACAGGACCCTCAGCCCAGCGCAGGCAGTTCTATGCCACAATCCGACAACTGAAATCACCCATCATCAATCACCCATCATCAATCATTCATCATCATGCATCATTCATATCTTTACCCCTTGGCCTTTTTTGAACTGCCCTCCACGCAATGAGCAAGGAAACCGAAGTAGCAATCCCCACGAATGGACTCAATGGCGATGAACCCATATATGACAACTCCGCCATCGAGGTCATTGGCGCCCGCATGCACAATCTCAAAAACATAGACGTCCGTATCCCGCACAATCAACTCACTGTCATCACCGGCATTAGCGGCAGCGGAAAATCATCTCTCGCCTTCGATACGATCTATGCAGAAGGACAGCGACGATATCTCGAGACCTTCTCCGTCTATGCGCGCCAGTTCATCGGTAATATGGAGAGACCGGATGTAGAACAAATCACCGGCCTCAGCCCTGTCATCAGCATCGAACAAAAAACAACCGGATGGAATCCGCGCTCAACCGTCGGTACGATTACAGAGGTGTATGATTTTTTCCGTCTGCTTTATGCAAGGATTGGTGAAGCATACTCACATGCCACGGGAAAGAAAATGATCCGTTATACCGAAGAACAGATCATCACACATGTGATGGACAATTTCAAAGAGCGCAAACTCACCATCCTCGCCCCCATCGTGCGCGGCCGTAAAGGACACTATCGCGAACTCTTCGATCAGATCCGCAAGCAGGGATATACCAAGGCAAGAGTCGATGGTGTCATCACCGAGCTCACACCCAAAATGCAAGTGGACAGGTATAAGACACATGACATTGAAGTCGTCGTGGATAGATTGAAGATATCGGAAGTCCGCCAGGCAGAAGGAATGGGAAAAGAAAGTCGTCTCAGTGCTTCATTGCAAACTGCACTGAAAATAGGAGAGGGCCTGATCTTTATTCTTGAAGATGACAAGGGCATTCTGCATCCGTTTTCAAAACATCTCATGGATCCCGAATCGGGGGTCTCTTATGAAGAACCGTCACCGAATACCTTCTCTTTCAATTCTCCCTATGGCGCATGTCCCGAATGCAATGGCCTTGGCCAGGTAAACCAGGTCGACATACTCAAAGTCATCCCTGATCGGAACAAAAGCATTAATGATCAGGGTATCGCTCCTTTCGGAGAGGTGCGCGACAATATGACCTTCAATCAGCTCCGTCGAATCAGTAAGTACTACAAATTCACCTTCGCAACACCGGTGGCAGAAATCCCGGAAGAAGCGCTGAAGATCATCCTCTATGGCGGAAGTGATAAGTTTCCTGTCGCTGCAAGCGGACTGATCCAGGATTTCACCTATGAGCTCGCCGCAGAAGGTCTCGTGAATATGCTCAAGCGCTGGTATGAAGAGTCGACCTCAGAACGCATCCGCGCATGGGCAGAAGAATTCATGACGATACAAAGTTGTACGACCTGCAATGGGTACAGACTGAAGAATGAAGCCTTGCATTTCAAGCTCGCAAGAAAGCATATCGGTGAACTTGGCGAGATGGATCTCAGCGATCTCGGGATATGGCTGCAAAAACTGCCCGAACACCTGGATGAACGACAATTAATCATCAGCCGTGATGTCCTCAAAGAGATCGCGATGCGTGTCCATTTCCTCCTGCACGTGGGTCTCAACTACCTGAACCTCAACCGGCCTGCACGCACTCTCTCCGGTGGTGAATCCCAACGCACCCGTCTCGCCACGCAGATCGGATCTCAACTTACAGGCATTACGTATATCCTCGATGAACCGAGTATCGGCCTGCACCAACGCGACAACCGCCGACTAATCAAGGCGCTGCAGGAACTCGCCGCTATCGGGAATACCGTCATCGTGATAGAACATGACAAAGAAATGATGCTCGAGGCAGACTATATCATCGACCTGGGTCCGGGAGCGGGGAAAAAGGGTGGATTCAAAGTTGGGGAAGGAACGCCGGAAGAATTTATCAGGACTGAGACGTTGACAGCTGAATACCTAACTGAGCAAAGGACCATAGCAGTTCCAAAGGTGAGGCGCAAAGGCAATGGCAAAACCCTGCTACTCGAGGGCGCGTCGGGTCATAATCTCAGAAAGGTAAGACTGGCGATACCACTTGGCACCTTTTGCTGTGTCACCGGAGTCTCCGGCAGCGGGAAGTCATCGTTGATCAACGGAACCCTGTATCCAATACTCCGGCAGCATTTTTATCAAAGTATACAGAAACCTTTACCCTACGGTAGAATCACCGGTATAGAGCAAATTGACAAGGTAATCGAGATCGACCAGTCCCCCATCGGGCGCACGCCACGATCGAACCCTGCCACATATACCGGCGTCTTCACTGATATCCGTAAGATCTATACGGAATTGCCTGAATCGAAAATCCGCGGGTATAAAGCCGGCCGGTTTTCTTTCAATGTGAAGGGAGGGCGTTGCGAGACCTGTGAAGGTGCCGGTATGCGGACCATTGAGATGAACTTCCTGCCGGATGTGCTCGTGCATTGCGAGACCTGCCAGGGGCGGAGGTACAACCGCGAGACGCTTGAGGTACTTTATAAAGGCAAGTCGATCGGGGATGTCCTCGACATGCCGGTGGATGAAGCCGTGGATTTCTTTCAGCCTATCCCGCCGATCTACAGGAAGCTGAAAACTTTAAAGGAAGTGGGACTCGGCTATATCACGTTGGGACAACAGGCTACAACGCTTTCCGGTGGGGAAGCTCAACGGATCAAGCTCAGTGAAGAGCTCTCCAAGCGCGACACGGGGAATACCCTCTACATCCTCGACGAGCCGACGACGGGATTACATTTTGAGGATACACGTCACCTGCTCGAGGTGCTGAACCGGCTTGTGGACAAGGGGAATACTGTGATTGTAATTGAACACAACCTGGAGGTAGTCAAAACGGCGGACTATGTAGTCGACCTGGGCCCGGAGGGCGGACAAGGAGGCGGGACGGTCGTATGCGAGGGATCGCCAGAAGAAATAGCTGCTGTAGCAACCAGTTATACAGGAAAATATCTTAAATCTGAGTTGAAACATGAGGTTGTTATGCAGTGAAGAAAAAAATGCCGCCTACAAACTTGTAGAAGTTGCAAAAGAAGGGATCATCTGCATGTGCGAAAGTCGCAGGCGGCAGATTGCATAACACCCAAAATTAAAACTAAGAACTTTATCAAATTAGAATCTGTAAAATCTTTGAATATTCTATTTCTATTCAGAAAACATCACCATCACATCCAATGATATTCAACACTAAGGCAATTATAACTTCCATAGTAGTAAATTTTCAATCTTGAAGAATTTCTGATTGCGGAATCAAAATTACTCCAAACTACCATCACAGTCATAACGAAACCCTGCCGTTCATGACACCAATACTACAAAGAACTTCTTATGTATCTCAGAACTAATACCTTGATAAACAAGATATTAGGATAAGCACTTCGTGCCCTATCTTTTTTCACCGGATGCCGGAACAAATATAGATCCATATTATCTTGTGGCCATAAACAATATTAAGCGTACTGTGACATGTGTATTTTGGACATGTTTATTACTTACACATGTATATTAATTTGAAGAACAACCGATTAAATAATACTAATGGACTTTATCCAAAGCATATTACCGGTCATTGATAATACACGATTTGCACGTACACTGGCTGATTCAACCCAACTTAAGCTTCTACACGAGCATATACGTAAGGGCAAGGTTCATACGGACGATGAGGCTATGATCAAATTGTATGGTATTAAAGGAAGCCATCAAGCTTATAAAAAACTGAAACAAAGATTTCGAGATAAACTTACCGAGTATGTATTGCTGAATGGCGTGGCATTCAAGAATCTGGATGCTTATGCGAGGATTTATCGCAAATGCATGACTCAGGTCATGGCGATAAAAACTCTCATCCTGGGAAATGCAAGAGTTGCTGCGGTTAATATTGGCGAAAACCTCATTAAAACAACACTAAGCAATGAATACACAGACCTGACGCTGCTTCTTTCACGTGAGCTATTCAGCTACTATACTGCCATTAACTATCACCCTCTAAAATCACAGAAGTATGAAAAAATAATGGAAAGAGCCCAACAGCTATATAGTAGAGAACTGAAGTCTAATAAGTACTTCTGTGATCTAAAAATTGTCTTTAATACGTCTCGAGGATCACAAAAGGAGAAATCTGATTCAATGGCGATTTCATATTGTAATGAAATTATGCCATACCTACAAGGATCAAATACCTCATACCAGTTGTTGTACAATGTATATTCAGTAATGGCAATGCGATATGAACTTGCACAGGATTATAAAAGGCTACTTCAGATTTGCGACGAAGCAACCAATGCGTTTAAAGAACGCAGAATAAGTCGAAAAGCTGGATACTATCAATTTGATGTATATAAAATCGTATGCTTCCTTCAACTTCAGGAATATTCCAAAGTAGAAATTATTGCAGATGCCTACTTTCGAGAAATGACGCGAAGTTCATTGAATTGGTTCGTATTAAAAATATATATCATGGTATGCCGGCTTCATTCTCGAAATTATCAAGGTGCATACAATGTCGTACAGGAAGTTGTGAATGAGAAAGGATATCGTAAGCTTCCGGGAACAATTCTACAATCCTGGATAGTATATGAAGCTCATGTAGAGTTTCTGATTTCAATTGGGAAAATCAAAACAGTTACACCATTGAAATTCAGGCTTTATAAATTTCTGAATGAGATCCCAATCTATACAAAGGACAAAAGAGGGCTAAATATTGCTATCCTGATCGTCCACGCACTTATACTCCTCCAGCAACGCAAGTACATGGAGATAATTGATAGGGTAGACGCTTTAAACCAGTACTGCCACAGGCATCTTCGTCGTGACGATACTTTTCGCTCCAATTGCTTTATAAAAATGTTACTACGGATACCAAAAGCGGATTTTAATCGAAAGCGTACGGAGCGATATGCGTTGCCATATCTAAACAAATTGCACTCTATGCCATTGATGATTTCAGATCAATCAATGGAAGTAGAAGTAATACCCTATGAAGATCTTTGGGAGATGGTTCTTGAGCTCCTCGATTAAAAGATTACTTAGTTTTAATTAATTAAATTATCGGGCCAGTTGTGATCTATCTAACTGGGAGAAGTTATTCAAAGTGAATTCAGAAGATATCTGAATCTGCCCCAATAATCCCTAGCGTTGAATATACTATCTCGTCAAATTCACCACCAACAATATTTGATTCATTTGGAGATGCACAAAAACTCAAATTAGAAAGATCATAATATCCAATAATATTGCCCTGGAACCCTTCATGTGTGACCAAAATGAGCAATCCAGCCATATTGTTAACGACTGTACCCACGAGTTCACTTTGTAAGTGATATTCATAGGTCGATGCGGTGATTAGTTCGATTGCATTCACTTCGAGTGCACTGGGTGGTACAGAGTATTCCTCAGCAGCCAGTATTTTAAGCTCATTAACCCAGGCTTGTGTGACCGTCTGACAGGAGCGCAGTGTAAGATCTCGGTTGACATCAGCAGGGATCAGTCCCTCATTGTCACAATTGGCGAAAAGAACACATATCACTACAACTAAGAGTGACAGCGTGCGGAGAGACTTGTTGGTTTTCATTTTAAATGAAGTTTTAATATGTACGTAAAAAAGAATTCCACGATAGCTAAATATACAAAGAGCTCTGCTCTTTTTTAAATGCAGAATGGATCAAAGCTCAACTCAGGAGATTTTGCAAATCACAATCTCCTCCGTTATTCCGGACAATTGGCATGGCAGATGCGCAAATGCAGGATTAAAGTCAGTATTTATGGACTGGTCTGAGAACATAAGACCGGGCTCTTCCTGACAGTTCTGCGAAGTGAATAGAGAGGCAGAATAGGTACGTGAGAGAGATCAAATATTCAACTGATAATAGGTGATCAGTTGGACAACAGGCAATCAGTCTTAGTAGTTTCAAGTCAAATTCCTTCAGTGTCCAAATGTACTTTTCTTCAAACCATAGTACTATAACATCCATTCTGATAGCAGGACACTCTTTTGGGGTGATTCGGGTCATGCTAAATCAATAACATGTTATTAATGAACGAGATAGAGCATTTGATTAGGCATGTGTGAATCGGGATTAGCTGTACCGTTTGGTCTAAATAACACACAAACATTAAAAGATAGCTTCCTTGACCCTTCGTAGTGCATAGATCATTTTTAAGCTGAGAGAAAATCTAAGCCGCACCCCACGTGCATTTATGCAGAAATTTTTGATATTTTGGAACAGGATATTATTACCTTAGTCATAAGAATTACACCTGCAAATCAAACCAATCTTGTGTGAGAATCAATCATGAAGTTTATTCGAAGCATAATACCATATATAGACCAGGAAAATTTCGCAAAGGAATTAAGAAGTACTAAACAATTGAACAAACTGTTTGATCTTATTCGTTTCGAAAAAATAAAAGACAACGAAGAAGCCCGCGCAGAACTTTTTGAAAAAAATGTAAGTAAGGAAGCATTTAAACAACTAAGATTGCGTTTGCGCAGGAAGCTAATTGAATTTATCCTGAGGGAGGGAGCGAAATTTAAAAATGTAGATGACTACTCGCAGAGATATAGAACGTGTATGAATGCAGTTGCGATTGCAAAGTATTTGATGATGAATAATGCGAGAGAAACTGCTAGCGAGATGAGTGAGATTCTAATTAAAACAACAAAGAAATATGAGTATACAGATCTAACATTATTATTGTCGCGTGATCTGTATGATTATTTCAGCGTAATAGATTATCATCCCGTGAAAACTCGGAAGTATAGGAAGTTAATGAATGATATGCGTAATCTTTACAATGCAGAACTGGAAGCTAACGAATACAATGCAGAACTACGCGCTGTATTCTCTGAGTCCCGAGGAACTTTGAGAGGTAAGCTTCTTTCCAAAACTGAGGCATATGTTGAAAAAGTGAAGCCTTTTCTCGATTTGCCATATAGGTCCTATCAGTTGCTTGTATCGATTTATTTAATCTATGCGATTCGATATGAACTTACAAGAGACTATAACAAACTCATAGAGGTTTGTGATAGTGCTATAGATGAGTTTCAAAACCGGAGGGTGAGAAGGAAAGCTATTTTAATTTATTTCAGTGTCTATAAAATGACTTGTTTTATTCAACTTGGAAGATATATTGAAGCTGAAGAAATCGCAGAGTATCATTTTCAAGCGATGACCCATGGTTCTATCAATTGGTTTGTATTAAAGGCATATTACATGATAAGCAAACTTTATTCACATGATTATCAGCGAGCCTTCGAGATACAGAGGGAAGTGATTATGTGTAATACTTATCAAAAACAACCTAGTGCAAGGTTACAAACTTGGGCCGTCTACGAAGCGCACATCGAATTCCTCATCGCCATCGGTAAAATTCAAACAGACCAACCTTCAAAATTCCGCCTCAACAAATTCCTGAATGAGATCCCACTCTACACAAAGGACAAGAAAGGTCTGAATATTGCCATCCTGATCATCCACGTCCTGTTTCTCCTCCAACAACGAAAATACGCACAGATCATCGACCGGGAAGATGCACTAAAGCAATACTGTTATCGATACCTGAGGAAAGACGATACTTTCCGATCCCATTGCTTTATCAGGATGTTGCTGCAGATGCCGCGTGCAGACTTCAATCGGATGCGTACGGAGAGATATGCAGAGCCTTTTCTGAATAAACTTCGCTCGGTGCCCCTCATGGTATCAGAACAATCCATCGAGGTTGAAGTAATACCCTATGAAGACCTCTGGGAGATGACGGTAGAGTTGTTGGATTGAATAATTTGCCACTATACCCTTTAACTAAGAATACGCTCGGGCTATAAAAAAGAACCGCATCCGCCCTATTGACTCAAATGCGATTCTCTTCGAGTAGCAATCATCTTCTTTTTCAAGGATCCCGTGGCGCCCAACGATATGAACACGGAGAAACACCGGGGGTCGGAAGATGAATGACTATTCTATAAATAGATACGAAATCCAACTCCTCCACCCATGTCGAAATTGGTTGTCTGAACTAACGACAACCTTGGGGTCGCCTGGAGAAAGATTTCGAATTTTTGAATGAGAAAGTCGAGACCGAATGCTCCACTGACACCGAGTTCGATGTCATCGTCAAGCTCGCTGCCCCTGTCGCGAATACCGATATATCCACCGGGCCCATAGAAAAAATGCACGGTGTTTTCATCATTGAGTTGTGCATCGTAGATGGCATGAAGATTCAGGAAGAAAAAATCATCCAGGTCCCATGCAGCAAGGATATCCAGCGAGGTACCGGGGCTATATGCCTTCAGGGTAAGACCTGTCGGCTGCCCGATATGCACGCCGATTCCGACATCCCCTGGCATGCGTTGTCCTACTACCGGTTGAGTCAGGATACACAGGCAGAAAATAAAGCCTGCTAACAACGGTAAATGCGAGCGGGAGAAACTGTTCGTTTTCATAGCTGATGCTTTGTTGATGTACGATTCGATCATTTCATCTGATTTTGAAAGAAGATGATTCAATCAAACAATAAAAGGAGTGAAAACGAAAAAAGTGAAGTATTGGCAATTAAGAAAAATGCCGTTTTACCTCAAACTCATCGTCGATCAATGAGATAAAATTCTATTCTCACGGATGCAGCCGATGAAAGAAAAATTCTGACGGGGTGGATTTGCAGTTCATCAAAGAACTGCCAGAACAGTGTGCCAATGAGCCCTTGGGCACGGATGTCTTTCACGGTGTAACCAAGGTTGCTCTTAAAACGTCAACAAGAGTTGTACTATTGCCAGGATTCCACACCATTGACGTTTCATTAAGGATGTGATAACAGCTCAGCAAATGGATGATTCAGACAATGCGATCCGGATTCTCCCTGATAAAATGTTTCCAGCTTGGTTTACCACTTGGTTTACCACTTGGCTCGCCACTTGGTTTATCACTTGGCTCGCCACTTGGTTTACCACTTGGTTTACCACTTGGCTCGCCACTTGGTTTACCACTTGGTTTACCACTTGGTTTACCACTTGGTTTACCGCTTGACTGTACTACGCTGTTTGCATGCCGATAATGACAATATGCCACCGCAAGTGCATCTGAGGCGTCGAGTGAACCACCCTGCACATGTGGGCCCAACAAATGGATGAGCATCGCTGCGACTTGTTCCTTAGCGGCATTACCATTGCCGGTCACGGATTGCTTCACTTTCTTTGGAGAGTATTCAACGATCTCAAGACCCATGGTGATACCGGCAGCGATCGCTACGCCTTGTGCACGCCCGAGTTTGAGCATGGACTGCACATTCTTCCCATAGAAGGGTGCTTCGATCGCCAGGATACCCGGGAGATAGGTCTCGATAATTTCCTGGAGTTGCAGGTAGATCTCTCTCAGTTTAATTACATGCGATTCAAACCCCTCGAGCTTCAGTGTGCCCACTGCGAGGACTTTGAGCATGTCATGTCCATCACCCTCGATGAGCCCATAGCCCAAGAGATTCGTACCGGGATCGATACCAAGGATACAATTGTCGCGCAGGTGGGAAGGCATCTCATCTGCGAAGATAGCGGAGAGTCTGGAGGTTTGAAGTATTTACGAAGTTCTACTTCCTAAGCGCATTGCCGTAATCAGGCGCCTTGACGTCTGCTTTGTAAATTGAAGAGACACCTGAAAGCTGCCATTGTCTGTGGTGAGCTCTCCGAATTCCTCTGTTTTTGATCCACTGGAAGATATTGGTATGTATCCCTTCGCAGGATGTGCTGTGTAAAACTCCCGCAAGCGTTCCACAGTTTCATTCTTCATCAGCATCTCTTGTTCGCTTTCAATCGTCAGTTCAACTTTGTCCGCGAGAAATTCTGCGATCGCCATGACATCACCTTTTCCTATAGACATTGCAAGAGAAGACTTGACTCCCGTGCTTAAGGACGGAGAAGGTAAAATGGCGGACTGCGCACCTAAAAACAGAGGGCTGAGTGAGACAATCAGGATGATGAAACCCGCTTTCATAACTTAGTATTAGAATTATGAATGAATAAGAATTCTCTATAAGGGGGGGAGCGGTACTCAGGTGAGTGAGAACATACTGTCAAAAAATAGAATGTCTTAGGCGCCTCCAATATTGCCAGTGTACGCAGTGTTTTATTCTAACATAGTGTTAATGATATAAAAAATGCGGGTATGGTATCTGCGTGATGACCGTGCTTCTGAAAATCAGGAACTATGCGCAAGGATGCTTTATCATGGAGCTAATCAAAATCACAAGATCATCGCCTGCGTCATCTTCGTCGCAAACCTGGCAATCTCAACCAGGCTCCCCCTCGGTGTTGTGATGCTTTGACATGTTCCAGATACTTTTGAAAAGAAGATATGAAAAACCAAGCCAGCCCACAGCAATCAGAACAATTGAGGCCATAGTATCATTTTCAATGGCCTTCATCATGGGCGACCAGCCTAAGAGTATAAAGAAAATACTGATACCCATGGCATGCCTGGTCTTCCAATATTTGATGTGTTCCTGTACTTGATCACTTGCCTTACGCCTGGCTTCTGCAAGGAATCCATATATAAGCGAAAGCGAAACAATGACTATAAGAATTGCGATAATATAATTGCCACGCTCAATTGGAGTCTCCGTCCCAATCCATGTGAGGAATGCCAAGCAAAGGCTGAGGAAAATAGCTTTGCCATACTGCTCAAAGAGATTTTGGGTATTCATGGCGAAATGGCTGTTACCCGCTAAGTTAATCAAATGATCATTCCTCTATACGCAGCTCAGCCACACTACGCTTTTCTCCTTGCTGGGTGAAATAGATGTAGACACGGAAATCTCCCTTATCTGTAGAAAGCTCTCCGATGGTATAGGTGGACTCATTGCTCTTCGAGGTGCCGTTATGCTTTGGGCTAAACCCCTTCGGTAGATGTGTTGCATAGAATTCACGAAGCCTGGTTTCCACATCCGCTTTCGCGAGAGTTTCTTCTTTATCACCGATGGCTAGTTCAACCTTATCGCCAAAATGGATTGAGATTCCAGGGACATCGCCATTGCCTAATGCGGTATGAAGATCAGCCTGAGCCCATGTGACCTGTAGTGTCATACAGAGGAAAAAGAAAACAAAAACTGCTTTCATAATCTCATGTTTATAATAACTGGCTGGAAACCTGTATAAGGGGCGGTGAGTTCCGATTGACTCGCCCATATAATGTCAAAAAGAATACGAATATTGCCTTTCAAAGGCCGTATTCGGATTAAAATCTCATGAAAAAACAAATGGAAAAACGGATCATGTTGGTTATCCTGGATGGCTGGGGCCATAGTCCGGACCCTCTCGTGTCAGCAATCGATCAGGCAGACACACCCGTCATGGATCAACTCTACGAGAAATTTCCCAATGCAGAGCTCACCACGTTTGGACTCGATGTCGGTCTTCCCGTCGGACAGATGGGCAATTCAGAAGTCGGCCATCTGAATATCGGTGCAGGTCGCGTCGTGGACCAGGAACTCGTGCGTATCGGCAAGTCAATTCAATCACGGTCACTCCACCTGAATGAAAGATTACTTTCTGCGATTCGCGCAGCAAACGAACGCAATGCGCGCATCCATCTGATGGGCTTGCTCTCGGACGGAGGAGTACATTCACATATCGACCATCTGAAAGCCCTCTGCGATATCCTAAATGAAAAAGCCACAGTCCAGGTATACCTGCATGCATTTACAGATGGCCGCGATGTCGATCCACACAGTGGTCTCGGGTTTGTACGTGAAATGAATGACTATATCGCCCCAGGCAATATTTTTCTAGCCTCAATTATCGGACGGTATTATGCGATGGATCGCGACAAACGCTGGGAGCGTACCCGCAAAGCATATGATATGTTGGTGTATGGCAAGGGAGTGCACACAGACGATTTGATTTCCGCAGTAAAAAAAAGTTATGAAAATGGCGTCACCGATGAATTCATTTTACCGATCATTCAGGTTGATGCGCATGGCATGCCGATAGGAACAATTCAGGATAAAGACCTCATCATCTTTTTCAATTTCAGAACCGATCGACCCAGACAACTTCTTTCAGCACTCACACAGCAAGACTATCCGGATCATGCAATGCATCGGCTTGATCTGGACGTTGTCACGATGGCAGCATATGACCAGACCTTCACAGGGGTCAAGGTGTTATTCGATTCAGACAATCTTACACAAACCCTGGGAGAAGTCCTCTCGGGTCTTGGGAAAACGCAGTTAAGAATTGCGGAGACAGAGAAGTATCCGCATGTGACCTATTTCTTTTCCGGTGGACGCGAAATCACTTTCGTTGGAGAAGAGCGTGTTCTGATTCCTTCACCAAAAGTGCCAACCTATGATCTGCAGCCGGAAATGAGCGCGGTGGAAGTGACCGATGCAGCAATCAAACATATCAATAATCACCTGCCGGATTTTATTTGTCTGAATTATGCCAATCCCGACATGGTCGGACATACCGGAGTATTTGCTGCAGCGGTACGAGCGATAGAAACAGTGGATGCATGTCTGGGAAGATTGTTACAGGTTGCACTGGAGAAAGAATATGGTATTATCATCATCGCAGATCACGGCAATGCCGATACGATGGTGAATCCCGATGGGAGTCCTCATACCTCTCACACGATGAATCCCGTCCCGGTGATATACGTCTCCCGACAGCACCGCTTCAAAATCCATGATGGCAAACTGGCGGATCTCGCACCAACCATCCTGTTCCTGCTGGGTATTGAAAAACCGGAAGTCATGAACGGGAATAACCTGCTTGAAGTTTAATAAAAAGAAGAAAGAGATTTTTATTGAATTTCACCTACATCACTAATTCAGAAACAGATTAGCCTTCAATAAAAAAAATACATGCTTGCCGGAATTGAACAACATGCATGTTGAGCCAGGTGATCCCAAAACCGAACTGGCTTAAGACATGTGTAAAATCCTGTAAATCAATTACATATGCCGTAGTATCAGGATATTACATTCCCTTGCGACACAAGCGACCTGTTATTCCGCAAGCCATTTATTTATAGAGTTTTATGCATGGTTGAAATATGAAATCGTATTTATTTAATAAAAAACTCTGCGAATCCGCATTCTGCATTTCAGTATTTATATTTTTACATCTCTCTAATTTATGCAAAAGCACAACTATAGCGCAGGTCCTTCAATCCTCCCAAAGTCCGTTTTTGAAGAGGCAGCTAAAGCTGTGGTGGACTATAACGGTTCGGGGCTCTCTCTCATGGAATTGTCGCATCGTGGACCGGAATTCGATGAAGTCCTGCAAGAGGCCAAAGCCCTGGTGCGTGAACTCCTGGGACTTGAAGACAGATACAAAGTCTTGTTTTTGTCCGGGGGAGCCAGTAGCCAGTTTTTCATGACGGCGATGAACCTCCTGGATCAGAATGAGACCGCCTACTTTGTGGATACCGGGGTCTGGTCTACAAAGGCTTTGAACGAAGCCAGGCTCTTTGGTAATGTTGTTGTCCTGGCGAGTTCTAAGGACTCGAAGTATGATCATATCCCAGGGGATTTCACCGTGCCTTCCGACGGACGCTACCTGCATCTCACCTCGAACAATACTATTTATGGGACCCAGTATCATTGGTGGCCGGAGTCACCGATTCCTGTAGTCGTGGATATGTCTTCGGATATCTTCAGCCGCAGGGTGGATATCAATAAGTTTGCGCTGATCTATGCAGGTGCCCAGAAGAATATGGGACCTGCCGGGACGACACTGGTAGTTATCCGTGAGGACCTGCTCGGTCATGTGACACGGCAGTTACCTTCGATGCTCGACTACCGTAATCACATCAGAGAAGATTCTTGCTACAATACACCGCCGGTTTTCCCGATTTACGTCTCAATGCTGACTTTGCGGTGGTTGAAAGCACAAGGCGGCGTAGGGGCGCTCGAAGAGCGTAACAGCTCTAAAGCGACCCGCCTCTATGCCGAAATTGACAACAACCCATTGTTCCGCGGCAACGTCCAAGCCCGTGATCGCTCATGGATGAATGCAACGTTCGTGGCTACAAATCCCGCGCATGAAAAACCTTTTCTCGATGTCTGTAAAGCAGCAGGTATCATCGGAATCAAAGGACATCGGAGTGCAGGTGGATTCCGTGCATCGATGTATAATGCCCTACCCATAGAAAGTGTAGATGTCCTCGTCAGTGTCATGAAAGAATTTTCTCAGAAACATGGCTAGTAAAACTGTATTACGAAAGAGGGGAAGAGTGACGGTAGATGGTCATACCATTCCGGTCACCGTGTTTTTTGAGAAACGCACCAATGCACGGGTATCAACCGGCAGAGATAGTGTTCTACTGCGGGTACCTGCAAAGTGCACAGATCAGCAACTCAATGAATACAAGAAATGGTGCAGCCGTTGGATCAAAAAGCAATGGCAGGATAGTGAGCCCTTCCGGGCCGCGTATATGCCATTTGATGTGACAAAGTGCAAACGTGTAACAACTACGGACAAAGAATTCTCGGTGCGCATCTCACATTCACAGCGCAAGATGGCGCGCGGAGTCGTCGAGGATAATGTCATGGCTCTGGAGGTTCCCGGAGATTGGACAGATATCGCAAAGTCTGATGTCATTTACCGGATGATTCATGATCTACTCGCCCGCCTCTACAAACCTACATTTGAGCGGCGGGTAATGACTATGCATGAGGGCAGATTTGCTAAAAAAATCAAGAGTATCGCCCTGCGCAATATGTCCAGTCGCTGGGGGAGTTGTTCACAACACGGAGAACTCAGCTTCTCTACAAGGCTCTTGTTTGCTCCGCGTTCAGTCCAGGATTACGTCATCCTCCATGAGCTTTGTCATCTGGATGTCCTCGACCACTCAGATCGATTTTGGAAACGTGTGGCATCCTATGATCCCAGTTATCTGCGCAAGGAACAGTGGCTCGATGACAATGGCCATCTCTGCGATATCAAACATCACCGCAACAGGGCGACGATATAACGCCTTTGACAAATCTTTATCTGACCTCAAATGTCACTTTAAGACTGACACGGAATTCTTCCACTTTTCCATTTTTCACCGTGACACTTTGATCCTGTACCCACGCAGACTTGATATTTGACAAAGTCTCTGCAGCTTTTGCGATGGCTTTTTTTGTCGCATCCTCCCAACTTTCAGTTGAGTCGGCCATCAGCTCGATTACTTTTACGATTGACATACCCTATTCTGTTTTTTGTAAGTGAATAATCTGTCATCTCGACTGACTTCGCAAAGTCAAGATAAAGAAATATCATCATGGGAGATAAACCAGGGTTATTCGATAGTGCATCAGTTTGAAAAAAGTTAGAAATGGATATTGTTTAAAAATTATCCACGAACCACACAAAAAGGCACGAAAAATCAAAAAGACACGAATTACTTCGTGTCTTTCTCTTCGTGATAATTCGCCTCGCCCGAACATACTTCGGTGCGGGCGGGTGTCGTTAGTGGACAAATTCACAAAATGAGGAACTACCGGTTATTCAGCTTTTTCGATCACTTCCGGCAAGGGTTTGCCTTCTGCGATAAAGCACATGGAGAGTGAATTCACGCAATGACGCGTGTCTTTTGGTGTTAAGCGCTCGCCGGTGAACACATGTCCGAGATGGCCACCACAATTTGCACACAGGATCTCGGTTCTTCGGCCATCTGCATCACGCTTACGTTCTACTGCACCAGGAATCTCGTCGTCAAAACTCGGCCAACCACAATGGGAATCGAATTTGTCCTGTGCTTTGTATAACTGCGCATTGCAACGACGGCAGATGAATGTCCCGGCTGCCTTGAGGTCTGTATACTCACCAGCCCAGGGTCTTTCTGTGCCTTTATGCAGAATGACATCTTCTTCTTCCGGTGTCAGTTTATTATACACGATAGCCATTTATAGTTGCCACAACTTGGAGGGGTGGGATTCCTGCCCGACTGCGTCGTTCAGGCGGGTATTCCCGCCCCGAAAACACTAATTCAATCCTTCTTCATTGAAATCTCCACGCAGCATTCTGTATCGTTTTCTCGCTTCTATACTGAATGTACTCCCCGAATATTCCACAAAAATTTTCTCATACAGCTCCAGCGCTTTGGTAGTGTCGCCCAGGTGCTCTTCATAGATTCCTGCTAAAGCAAACAGTGAATTGTCAGCCCGGATTTCATCGGGAAACTTCATGAAAATCTCTTCATACAACAACGCAGCTTCAGCATACCTTCTTTGTTTCATGAGAATCTGTGCTCTGAGATAGAGGATATCATCCTGCAATCCATGATCAGGATAGAGATTTGAAAGAATAGTCAGATTTTCCTGTGCTTCTGCAAATTTGTTTTGGAAAACCAGGAGTTCTGCCTCTGCATACGAAGCGAGTGGATGTGCCGTGCTGTCCAACCCAAGATTGTCCATGATGAATACAGACATGTCGATGGCATCATTCGAGATCAGTTTGGATGTAGATGCTTTCAGAATATCGAACTGTGCCTGCGCCCATTCAAAATCACCATTATAATAGGCAAGACGTGCATTGCGAAAACGCGCTTCTTCACCGAGGGGTTCTTCCTTCAGGTCTTTGTCTACTTGCGAATACAGCAACGTCGCTTCCCAGATCTCACCTTTCATAAGTTGGAAATCTGCGAGATCCAATTTCGCTTTTGAGTAAATGTCTTTTGGAACACCTGGGAATGCAATGACTTCATCGAGCAATGCAATCGCTTTGTCCAGGTCATTGATAAAAAAGGCTTCCATGCGTGCCTGGTCTGCAATGATGGATGCGGTGTTTTTGTTGCGACCTATCTCGTTGAGGAATGCTTCGTATTGTGCTTCGAGTCCACGCAAATCGTCCTTGCTGTAATCATAGTTTTTGACCAGGTTCCTGCGCTGGCAATCCAATGATGCTTCCTTCGCACTGAGATAAAACGGAGACCCGGGCCCTTTGGCAGAGACGATATATTCATATGCTTCTACGGCTACCTCAAAGTCACGTGCATTGGCGGCCATCTGTGCAAGTCGAAAGACACGATTGCCATTTTCTTCAAGGCGCTGATCCAAAGCCTTGAGTTGACGTAAGGCAGATCTGAAATCCCTTTGCTGAATGGACACCCAGGCAAGCATTTCAGGAAAATAATCAGCTTCCGGATAATCCTGGATCATTGTATAGAGTTGTGCCTGGAGGAGAACATAGTCTTCTTTCTGCAGGAAGCGTTGTAATGTCGTCTGAATGGACACCAACCGTTGAGGATTTGTGTGAAGGCTATACAGGTAGTTCTCAATCATTTTTTCAGTATCACCCTTCCGGCGGTAGAGATCCGCAAGATTTTCTGAGAACAGTCCCGGCCGGTTCACGAGGATCTGACCTTTTTCAAAAGTTTCTATCGCCTCATCATACTTGGTCAGCCCCAGAAATGCATTCGCCAATCTCGCCACTTGTCCGAGGTCAGCGGGAAGATTCGCGATAGCCCTTGTGAAGGCGGCATCAGCTTCTTCGAATTTATTTTGTCTCTCAAGGACATTGCCAAGAGTGACGTATAGTGCGACATTGTCTGGTGTAGCAGTAATCTGATCCTCTACAATACTCTCACAGCGCTCGTATTCTTCAAGCGCAAGAAGGCATTCAATGTATTTAGAAAAGTAGTAGTCGCTCCGGTTTGAACTGCGATACAGGTTTTCGTAGAGCTCGGCAGCTTTTTCATACTCACCGTCCAGATAATACTGATCGGCAAGGCGCGAATCCTGTTGTGCATATAATGTGCCCAATGCCAGGAGAAGAAAAAAGAGGATACGATATCTCGCCATTGTAAATCAGTTGTCTGTAAAGTGATCCTAAAACGTCACGAAATTCGAAAAGTTATGAAAAAGGCCACCTCCATTTCCGGAGATGGCCTTTTTGTCGCCAGCAGAGAGTAGTCTCTGCGAGTGAGTCTATTGAAGTTTGAAGGATACCGGCAACGTAAACTGCACGCGGACTGGCTTTCCACGCTGTTTACCCGGAGTCCATTTTTCATTCATACTGTTCATTGAGTTTACGACCCGCAATGCCTCTTCACCGCACCCTGCTCCGATATCTCTTACGACCTGGGCATCTGTGATCTTGCCGTCTTTCTCCACGACGAATTGCACAACGACTCTGCCCTGAATTCCATTCTCCCGTGCGATGGCAGGATACTTCACATTCTTGTACACATACTCAAGAAGCTTGGCCTGCGCACACTGGTACTTCTCTTCATTCGAGCCCCCTGCATTTTCGCAGCCAGGGAAACGGGGCATTTGCTCTACCACTTTGAAGATTTCTTCAGGTTCTTCTTTCGGAGGCGGAGGTGGAGGCGGAGGGGGTGGAGCTTTTACTTCCGGAGCCTTCTCTTCCACGACACTTTCTTCAGTGACAGTTTGATCCATGAAAACCGGCTGTTCTTCCTCCAGAATTTCTTCTTCCGGAACCTCTTCGATCACCGGAGGTGGAGGTGGAGGTGGAGGTGGAGGTGGCTCGGCCGTACGCGGAGGTTCAATTTCGATGGTCTCATCCACCAACATCGCATCATCGGGAATGTAGACCGGTTTTTCATATTGCGTCCAACTGATCGTAATCAATGTAACGCCAAGCGCAACTGCCAGGCCCAAAAGCCACAAGGGCCCCGAAAAACGGAAGCCATCCACCGAAGGATATTTTACACGTCCACTCAAAGGTGCTTTTGTGTCATAATCGGGATGTTCACCTCTGAGATCGGCTGCGGATTTAGATTTCAGCCTGAACTTCAGTCCAATGATGACGCCTGCCACCAAAAAAATGATGAATAGAATCCCGAGTCCTAATTCAGTGCCTGTGACTTCCATGATATTTCTTTTTTAGAAGGACGTTAAAGATACAATATGCGAGAAAAATAAATACACTCTCCTTATTTCAAGAACCTACACCAGCATCAATTGAGCTTGAAGGACACTGGAAGCGAAAATCTCACACGCACCGGCTCGCCACGTTGCTTCCCGGGAGTCCACGGGGTACTCAGACTATTCATGGAGTCCACTGCGCGCAATACTTCTTCGCCGCAACCTGCTCCGATATCTCTCACGATCTCAGCATTTGTGATTTGGCCGTCAATTTCTACGACGAATTGTATAGTTACTGGCCCCTGAATTCCATTCTCCTTTGCAAGCGATGGATATTTTACCTTTTTGTAGATATACTCCAAAAACCTGGCTTCTGCACATCGGTATTTCTCTGCGTTTGTTCCGGAGAGATCTTCGCAACCCGGGAAGCGAGGCATCTGTTCGGCGATAGTAAAAATCTCTGGTACTTTGGCTATTACTGGTTTGACCGGTGGGGGCGTAGCCCGCACTTTTGGCTTCGCCACAATGGGCATTTCAACAAGCGAGTCAACTGCAATATTGTTATCGTCAGGATATTTAGACTGGTCTACAACTGGCAATTCCGCGAATGTTACGTCTTTAGGTACTTCGATAATTTCACGAATTTGTGGAGGTGAAGGGGGTAAAAATCCAGTGATTGGTATCACTACAAATAAGTCCTCCAATTCGCTAGCACTATCCTTCGTGTAGACTGGTCTTTCGAATTGCGTCCAACTGATCGTGAGCAGGCTAAATGCCAAGGCAACAGCTAGACCTATAAACATAAAACCACTTGAAAAACGGGAACCATCAACAGCCGGATATTTTGTCCGATTGCTGATCAAATACCTACCAGCGAATTTTTGCTCAGGTTTACCATGGTTGTGCATTGATAGGTATTTCAAGACTAGGCGCAATCCGATGATGGTCCCACAAGTAAAGAGAACAAGTAAAGACCACCCAAGTAACAATTGAGAACTACTGACTTCCATGGTATTTCTTTTTTAGACCGCTTGAATAGATCCAGAATGCGATTAACACACCAACGACATCAGCAAGGATATCCGGATATTCAAACTGGCGCCCAACATGCATCCGCGACTGGAGCAATTCCATAGTAATTCCGAAAACAACACATATCGCCCCACTCCAGATTGCCATGTACTTATACCGCTGCCGGAGTCTGAAAAAACCATAAAACATCCAGAGTGCCAGGAGGCAATAGAATACTGCGTGTCCCAGCTTGTCCAATCCTGTGATGTCAGTCCAGCCGAGCTTCGGGACCATCGTGATAGACGACAGAGATAATATCGCTACGAGGATCGCCCAGACCACTGCTGGCAGGAATCCGGCGACGTTTCGCCAGACTGCTTTTGATCTTAAGATGCGCGACAAGCTGTTTTTGGCGTTATGAGGCGAAAAAAAATATCAACCCACTTTCGCAGCGTATGTGTCTGCCTTCATCAGGTGAGCAGTTTCGCTTTCATCACTGACCGCGATCCGGATAATCCATCCTTCGCCATAGGGATCTGAATTGATCAATGCAGGATTATCACCGCCTTTCTCATCAAGGGCAGGATTGAATGCAAGCACCTCGCCTCCGACGGGCATGAAGAGATCAGAAGTCGTCTTTACTGCCTCGAGTGTGCCAAACACGGCATGACTGCCCAGTGTCTCTCCTACAGTTTCCACTTCAACGTACACCAACTCTCCCAGCTCACTTTGCGCAAAATCGGAGATACCAACGATGCCGATGCGTCTTCCATCCGGCGTTTTTTCCTGGGTCAGGCGAAGCCACTCATGATCTTCTGAGTACAATAAGTCTTCAGGGAATTTCATAATGCGATGTGTATTTTACGTCTCACTAATATTGTGAATGGCGAAAATGCAGAAATTCTGTATTTCAACGGCTCATTCTTTTTTATCTGACACCCTTTTACTATGCTGAAGAATACCCCTCACTTCGATATACTTATTGGGGGAGCAGGTATTATAGGCCTCTCCACAGCCTGGCAGCTCTTGCAGAAACAACCCTCTTTGCGCATTGCAGTGCTCGAAAAAGAATCCGCACCAGCGATGCATCAATCATCTCGAAATAGCGGTGTCATCCATTCGGGGATCTATTATGAGCCTGGCTCTGCTAAGGCGGAAAACTGCCTGAAAGGATATCGGATGCTTCTCGACTTTGCGGGGGAATACAAGGTCCCACATCGCATCTGTGGAAAAATCATCGCAGCCGTGGAGGTCGATGAGATACCAACACTCTCTGATATTCTACACCGTGGGAAAGACAATCATCTGGATGGCATAGAAGTCCTGGACGAAAAAGCAAGCAGGGAAGCAGAACCTCATGTGCAGGCAATGGAGTCAATCTGGGTACCGCAGGCAGGTATCATAGACTATGGCGGAGTCTCCAACGTGCTTGCAAAGCAGCTTCAGGATCTTGATGCAAGTCTGTATTTTGATCATGCCATCATTGACCTTCATCAGGAACCACATCATATGGTGGTGTCTTCACAGTATGGTGATTTCAAAACCAACCTCTTTATCAATTGCTGCGGCTTGTATGCAGATCGTATTGCATTGCTTACCGGAATGAGAGGGAAGTTCAGGATTCTTCCTTTCCGCGGCGAATTTTATCGGCTGAGTGGAGCCACGGCGGGAATGGTGAATCATCTTGTGTATCCTGTACCTGATGAGAGGTTTCCATTTCTCGGTGTGCATTTTACATTGCGCATGGATGGAAATGTCGAAGCAGGACCGAATGCCATGATGGCATTTGCAAGAGAAGGTTATCGACTGTACGATATCAATGCAGGAGAGTTATCTGAAATCCTGACTTATACCGGTTTCTACAGGATGGCCATCAGATATTGGAAGAAAGGATGGGAAGAGATGCATCGGTCACTTTCAAAACGCGCCTTTCATAAAAGTATGCAGCGACTCATCCCGGCAACACGTATCGAAGACATGCACTACAACAGGTCCGGTGTCCGTGCACAATGTGTTTCATCTCAAGGAAAGATGATCTATGATTATCTCATCCTGGAAGAAGAACGCGTGATCAATCTTGTCAATGCACCATCTCCGGCAGCCACTTCAGCTTTGGCGATAGGAGAATTTATAGCGGAGAAGGCGATTGGAAGATTGAATCGGGCCTGAAAGTAGGACGGCGGAACGGCAGAAAGGCGGAATGACGTAACGCTACCTCCAGTTCACACCTTTCTACCCTTCTGCCTTTCCCCTCTTTTACAACTGTCTGCCTACCTTTGGCCGTTTTTTAAGTATATCCTGTTGAATTTCAGCAGGCAAATCGAGCAGCAATATGTACGCATACGTCAGTGGAACTATCACATTGAAAACCCCGACCATGGTGGTGATTGAATCCGGGGGTGTAGGGTATGAATTGCAGATCAGTCTGTATACCTACGGCAAGATCGAACAGCTCAAACAGGTAAAGCTCTGGACACAACTCATCGTCCGTGAAGACAGCCACACACTCTTTGGCTTTCACGATCCTGAAGAACGCGTCTTGTTCAACTACCTGATCTCCGTATCCGGTATTGGGCCGAATACCGCGCGGCTCATCTTATCGGGTATGTCTCCCGCCGATGTAGAATCGGCAATCCTCACAGAGGACGAGATTTCCTTCAAGCGCGTGAAAGGCGTTGGACCGAAAACAGCAAAGCGCCTGATCATCGATCTGAAGGACAAGCTCATACGGGCTGGGGCAGGCATCCTGACGATACCCGCCCGTCCGGACAATACCGCCCGGAGTGAGGCGTTATCTGCCCTGATCGCGCTTGGCTACCCCTCGGCACAGGCGCAAAAAGCCATCGCAGGCCTCAATGCGAGGATGAAGGACAATGACGACACCGAGAGCTGGGTGAAAGCAGCATTACAGGAATTGGTAGGCTGAAAGGAGTGAAAAATCGGAGTATACGTTAAAACGATGGACATCAGGCAATCAGAATGAGCTCGTGCCGTTTCTATGTGAACACCAAAAGAAGGGATAGAACATGTGCACGCGCAGCGTGATAAATCTTAACAAAATCAGGGTGAAACCGGCATCTGGCACGGAGCTCTGAAACCAGGAAACGAATTTGACGCAGTATTACATGCAATTCAAGGCAAACCCCTTTTCTCTCTGTCTGGCGATCACCCTATGCCTGTGCGTTTCCGTCAACTTCATTTTGGCCTCCGGCGGCCACCTGGTACCCGATCCCTTTGAGGCACTCTCCCAGGATACTATTCCTCCTTTCACAGAGCGTCATGGCAATTTTGCAGATGACCCGACAGATCATCCGTTTGACCTCAAGGACCCTGCCCTTATAGAAAAGGATATCGAATATGATCCTGTTACTGGTCAGTATGTCATCACTGAACGTATCGGTGATGAGTATTTCAGGATGCCGACCTATATGACATTTGAGGAGTACATGGAGTGGAGTCGAAGGAAAGAACAGGATGAGTATTGGAAACAGCTAGCCGGTGTTTCCTCAGGAAGTTTGAGTTCAGGAGGCAAAGTCGACCCTGTGTCCACAGTGGATATTTCAAAAGATATCATTGACCGGCTCTTTGGTGGTTCTGAGGTAGATATCAGGCCACAGGGAAATGTGGACCTCACCTTCGGCGCAGATTTTTACCGGCAGGATAATCCGACTCTTCTCGAACGACAGCGCAGACGTGGAGGTTTTGATTTTGATATGGACATTCAGGTGAATGTCGATGGCAAAATCGGTGAAAAACTCAATACCTCATTTAATTACAATACCAAGTCCACCTTCGAC
>DATDQA010000130.1:0-18922 GCA_035292505.1 Saprospiraceae bacterium
TCCCATATTCTTCAATCGCGACACATCCAGGAGCTTGCGTGCCATGCCGTCGGGTTTACTATGATCAAACACAATCTCGCCTGCGTATCCCGTGAGCGATTTTATCTTTTCCGCCAGCTCACCAATGGAAATATCGGTACCTGTACCGACATTAATAAATCCAGGTTCATTAAAATTATGCATCAGGAAATAACATGCTTCTGCGAAATCATCGACATGCAAAAACTCACGACGCGGTGTCCCTGTGCCCCAGATCGTCACTTGTGCAGCCTTATTGCGTTTTGCTTCAATAAACTTACGCAACAATGCAGGCAGAACGTGTGAGTTCTCAAGATGATAATTGTCATTCGGGCCATACAGATTTGTAGGCATCGCTGAGATAAAATGACATCCATACTGTGCGCGATAGGCATCACAGAGTTTGATACCGGCGATTTTCGCAATTGCATAGGGTTCATTTGTCGGCTCAAGTACACCTGTCAGGAAATACTCTTCTTTAATGGGCTGCGGTGCACTCTTTGGATAGATACAAGAAGAACCCAGGAACAACAACTTTTTCACTCCGTACTTGTGTGCAGCATTGATCACATTGGCTTCGATCATGAGGTTGTCATAGAGAAATTCAGCGCGATACGTGTTATTCGCCAGGATCCCTCCCACTTTCGCGGCGGCGAGAAATACATAGTCAGGTTTCTCTTCTTCGAAGAAGCGCATGACATCTCGCTGATTGCGTAAATCAAGTTCGCCAGATGATCTTGTCACAACATGCTGATATCCCTCCGCCTGCAGTTTGCGCATGAGAGCAGAGCCTACCATTCCATTGTGACCTGCGATGTAGATTTTGTTATTGAGATCCATGCTGCTAAGTGGCTGCTAAGTTGTTACTAAGTGGCTGCTAGGTGGTTGCTAAGTGGCTGCTAAGTGGCTTGTAAGTTGCTGTTAAGTGGATGTTTGGACTGAAGACTGAAGACTGCCCTTCTGCCCTTCCGCCATTCTGCCCTTTTTTCAACATTGAACATCAAACATGAAACTTGAGTCTGCTCCAAAAAGTGCTTCACTGCCCCCTCCGACGAGTCTGACACGACTGTCGGAGTCGTCAGACTGACCCCCTAAAGGTGGAACCGCCGCCCGCGTAATACATTGAAATTCAATGCGTGTGGACTTCCCCTTCAGGGGATCGAGGGGTGAGCATGGGTAAAAGATGACTTTTCGGAGTGGACTCAAACTTTGAACTTCTCACAACTCCCGAATAGCCATCCCTGAATCTCTCAAATACTTCTCTCTTCGAAAAAGCGCCATGTCTGACTGCATCATCTCAGCGATCAATTCATCCACGGAATGTTTGGGTTCCCAGCCGAGATTGCGTTTGGCTTTTGAAGCGTCTCCGAGAAGCTGATCGACTTCGGTAGGTCTGTAGTATGTATCATCTACAGCTAATACCACTTGTCCGGGTTTCACAGCAAAATCCGGATTACTGACCGAAGCAATCGTTGCCGTCTCTGATTCGCCTTCTCCACTGAATTGTAGTTCTATGCCGACGTGTCTGAAGGACTTGACGATGAATTCACGGACGGAGGTCATCTTGCCGGTAGCTATCACATAGTCTTCTGGTGTCGGCTGCTGCAGCATAAGCCACATTGCTTCCACATAATCCCGCGCATGTCCCCAGTCCCGCCGCGCATTGAGATTCCCGATATAGAATTTATCCTGTAGCCCTATTGCAATACGCGCCACTGCCCGGGTAATCTTGCGTGTCACAAATGTCTCGCCACGTACAGGAGACTCGTGATTGAATAGAATTCCATTGCAGGCAAACATATTGTATGCCTCACGGTAGTTGACAGTGATCCAGTATGCATAGAGCTTTGCCACACCGTAAGGTGAGCGGGGATAAAACGATGTATTCTCATTTTGCGGCATTTCTTTGACAAGGCCATATAATTCCGATGTCGATGCCTGATAGAATTTTGTTTGCTCATTCAGTTTGAGAATTCGAATCGCTTCAAGGAGGCGTAATGTTCCCAGTGCATCAGAGTTCGCTGTGTATTCAGGTGTTTCAAAGCTCACTTTCACGTGCGACTGTGCGCCGAGATTATAAAGTTCGTCAGGTTGTACCTCCTGAATGATGCGGATCAGGTTCGTAGAGTCTGTCAGGTCACCATAGTGCAGGATGAAGTTGCGATTGTCTACATGAGGGTCCTCATAAAGGTGATCCACACGTTGCGTATTGAACATCGAGCTTCTGCGCTTAATACCATGTACTTCATATCCCTTCTTGAGAAGGAGCTCAGAGAGATAGGCGCCGTCCTGGCCGGTGATTCCTGTGATGAGTGCGCGTTTCATGAATGATGGATGATGGATGACAAATCTAAGTGGCTTGTAAGTAGCTGTTAAGTGGCTTGTAAGTGGCTGTTAAGTGGCTTGGTATAGACTCAGATGTAAATTGCTCCATTAATTACTTGATTCTTTCGTCACTTCCGCAGTTAGTGCTGAGTGATGCGGACTGAAGACTGAAGACTGCCAACTTCCCCATTTACTCATTTCTTCATTTACTCATTTACTCATTTCAAAAACTGAGGAATCTTCCTGATTGGCTTCAACAGTGTCGTATAAAACTTCGACTCCAGTCCATTCTTTTTCCAGGCAAGATGATCTTCCCGGTTTGCCAGCAGCCTGGTGCGCAACGATGCATTGCTACGACCCCCGGCACGCATGCAGACAAGTCGCTGAGGTAAATATGCAACGGATATCCTGTACCGGTAGAGAAAACGCAACATGAGCTCATAATCTGCAGAGTTGCATAGACTGGTATCGAACAGGCCGTGCTTTTCGTATACGCTGCGTTTCACAAAAAAGGTCGGATGGGGAGGCATCCACCCGAAAAGGAACTTACGTGCTCTATAGTCACCTGCGGTCCATGTGCGTACTATCTTGTCCTTCTTACGGGCATCTACATAGACAAGGTCGCCATACAGAGCGTCACAATGTTTTGTTTCAAAGACGGTGACGATGGTTTTGATCACCATGGGATTCGCATAGAAATCATCGGAGTTCAGAATACCGATGATATCGCCGGTAGCCATCCGGATCCCTTTGTTCATTGCATCGTAGATGCCATTATCTGCTTCGGAAATACAAATTGCATGTGGCGCCTGCCGATGTACAATGTCCACTGTCTCGTCGCGTGAGAGTCCATCGATGATGATGTGTTCGATATGCTCAAACGTCTGCTGCTTCACACTTTCGAGTGTGTCGGCAATTGTTTTTGCACTATTTAAAGTTGGTGTGATGATGGAGACTTTCATTTTGGGAAACGCCGTTCGCTATTGGCCGTTCGCCGTTCGCAAACTGCACATGAATATTGTATCTTGAAGATTGGATTTCGCAAACAGCGAAAGGCAAACAGCGAAAGGCGATTTATCTTACCATGCCACGGCTAAACCTGCCAGGATTATCCTCGCACATCCCTTCGCTAAACCTGGCAGGTTAGCCCGCCCACATATCTCGCAAACAGCGAAAGGCGAACAGCGAAAGGCGATTTATCTTACCAAAACACAATTTTCCATGACAAGCATATCCATCTTCGTGCGCAAAAAACATGCTACTGCCTGTTCAGGAGAGTTTACGATGGGTTCGTTTTCATTGAAAGACGTATTGAGCAATAGCGGTACGCCTGTTTTTTCATAGAACGTCCGGATAAGTTCATAGTACCTGGGATTGACATCATGACTTACGGTTTGTAATCTCCCGCTGCCATTAACATGTGTGACAGCTGGAATGATACTCCTCTTTTCAGGTTTGATCTGAAATACTTTTTCCATAAACGGCACATCGTCCACCTGCTCGAAGTATTCTCCGACAAATTCTTTGAGGATAGATGGAGCAAATGGTCTGAAACTTTCACGCTTCTTGATTTTCTCGTTTAAAAGTGCTTTCGCATCTGCACGTCTTGGATCGGCGATGATCGAACGATTTCCCAAAGCACGCGGCCCAAACTCTGCCCTGCCCTGAAACCAACCGACCACACCATCATGCATCAATGACTCTGTCACCCGCTCATAAATTTCGTTATCATCTAATCGCTCGTATCCCAATCCTCTGGATTTTAATTCTTTCTCGATGGATGCATTATCGAATTTAATTCCGGTATATGGCTGTGGCAGGAATGCCGTGCGCGGATGTTTACGCTCGTGATGCCAGAAATATAAGGCGGCACCCACAGCTGTTCCTGCATCATGTCCTGCGGGAGGCACAAACAGTTTTTCGAAACCTGTGTTTGCGATGATCTTCCCATTCGCAACAGAGTTTTGCGCAACTCCTCCCGTGATGCAGAGATTCTTCATGCCGGTTTTTCTACGCAGATCTTCAGCCATGTAGAAGATCATCTCCTCTGTCACCTTTTGTACGGAAGCTGCAAGGTCCTGGTGATATTGGGTCAGTTCTTCTCCCTGAAGACGGGGCTGCCCGAAATCCGCGATGAGCTTATCACTGTACAGGAGGCCGATATCAGGTGCGCCATGATGCCAACTCATGGTGACCCCCTCCGTGAAATGCCTGAAGTATGCGCTATTCAATTTAAATAAGCCATCCCGCGTTTTTTGAATGAGGACATCCATGATGCGCTCTTTGTATATCGGTTGCCCATATGGCGCAAGGCCCATGAGTTTATACTCATCACCGTAGTGCAGAAACCCCAGGAACTGCGTAAAGGTGGTATACAGTATCCCCAGGGAATGTGGATAAGAAACACTGTCCAGCACTTTCAGCTCCGTGCCTTTCCCAATCGCGCGCATCGTAGAAGTGAAATCACCCATGCCGTCGATAGATAAGACCGCACTCTCTTCAAATGGTGAAACGTGAAACGCAGAAGCGATATGACACCTATGATGTTCGATGAATTCAACTCTTGCTCTGACCGTTGCCTCCGGAGTCTGTACTGCTGCGCATAGATCTGTCTTTAGCGATTTAATATTGAATGTATTGCTCACCCTGATCTTCAGATTCGAGAGCCGGATGCCGGATGAAAGAGCATACCACGCTTTCTGTCCAATCTTTGCAAGTGGATTTCTGGATACACAGATATGATCTACATCCGCGAGCGAGATTCCTGCTTCACCCAGGCAGAATTGAATCGCTTCCATCGGAAGTCCTGCCCAGTGTTTGATCCGCCTGAAGCGTTCCTCTTCTGTTGCTGCGATGAGTTCGCCATCTTTGAAGATTGCGGCAGATGAGTCGCCGTGATAGGCGTTTATGCCGAGGATGAACACTTTTTTATGTTCCATGGGAATAGCCGGTAAACTCAATACTCCTCTTTGATCACGCTTGCCTTGTCTTTCAAATAGTTCATCATAAACTCTAACGACCCGCTCTTGACAGTGAGCATCTCACGGGATACTGTAAGCAAGAACTCATTCGAAAGCCTGGCTTTTCTGATTTGCCGGATTTTCATATCCACAACCATTCTCAACCATAAGCCCTGCTGGAAGTGATAAATAAAACCACCGACACCGTCCAGGAAGCCCAAGGCAATAATATAACGATAGAAGAAATAGAACCATGGGCGAATAAATAATGGCATGGACATCCAGATGTCTCTGTACGACTTGAACTTTTCATCCGTATTTCCAAACAAACTTTTCTTTCCTTCCCAGTTTATGAGCTTTCTCCGTCTTACCTCTTCCTCAACAGCCAGCCGGAAAGAAAACAGATCTTGCTTTCTTACCCAAAAAGAAAAGTCGCTATCCTTTTCATTGCTTTCAATCACCTTTGCATTGATCCTTTGTACCCCGCCCTTCACATTAAACCGAAAGTCCACCAGATCACTTGCATCGGCATTTCCATATCCCAACCTTAATCCACGTAGCCAGTACTTTTTGATACCGCCAAACCGAATCCTGCTTCCCCAAAACACATATTCATGCTTGACATAGAAGCCATTGTATGCCGTGTCATTTCCATTCAAAAATGTATCGAGGGCTTTCTTCAGCTCCGGAGTGACGATAAAATCCGCATCCAGTGCCAGGATCCAGTCTGTTTCAATCGTTACACGATCTAATATCCAATTCCACTGCGCTGAATGATTTTCATACGTATGCTGTATTACATGCGCACCCATCCCGGTCGCAATATGCACGGTTTCATCCGTGCTGAACGAATCAACGACGATCACTTCACACCAGCCTGCCACCGAATCTATACAACGCTTCATGTTTTTTTCTTCGTTGTAGCTCAGAATGACGGCGGTGATCCTGCTTTGCTTACTCACACCGAATACTAAATGATACCGACTGATTGCAATGCTTCATGGTTTGCCCGGGTCCATTCGATCAACGAATGCAGTCCCTGCTCGAATGAGATGCGTGGTCTCCAGCCGGTAGCGGTCGTAAACTTGGTAATATCGCTGATGTACACAGCTTGATCTCCGGGTCTCCAGTCACTAAACTTATACGGTATCTTGCGGTCAAGATTTTTTTCGAGCATACCCAACAACCTTAATAAGCTCGACACATTTGACGGGCCACCGCCGATATTATAAATCTGCCCATTTGTTTTTGCGATATGAGAGATGCCTAGTTGATATGCGTCGATCAGGTCATTGACATGTAGTACATCTCTGACCTGTTTACCATCGCCATAGATGTAAATCTGCTTATTGTAACAGGCTGCAATCGTAAACCAGGCCACCCATCCCTGATCTTCAATTCCAAATTGATTTGGACCGTAGATACAACTCTGTCTGAAGCAAATTGTCCGCAGGTCATAAATACGGCTGTAGTCTCGCACATACTGCTCAGCTGCTCCCTTACTACATCCGTATGGTGAATGAAAATCCAATTGTTGTCCTTCTGAGATGCCATTTGGATAATCCTGATAATAATAGGCCGTCTCGTTGCTTGCGATCCGAATTTCTTCCATGCCACCATATACCTTATTGGTTGAAGCATAGATCAGGATCGCTTTGCTGTGTGATGCGCGCATCGCCTCAAGCACATTAAACGTCCCGCGTGCATTGATTTCAAAATCCTGTCGTGGGTCAACAACTGAAGTAGTTACGGCTACTTGCCCCGCAAGCTGATATATAACATCCGCATTTGCAAAATGCCCCGACATCAGTTGTATATCATGCCGGATATCACATTGATCAAATTTCACAAGACTTTTATATTGCTCCTGGAGCGAAACCAGATTCCGTGCAGAGCCCTTCCGCGACAGATTGTCGAGGACAATAATTTCGTTACCCTGTTCAAGAAGATTCAGGCATAAATTGTACCCAATAAAACCACAGCCACCTACAACGACTTGTTTCATAGTTTAGATATAATTATAGCCTGTTCTTTGTTCAGGAATGTATTGGGTTTGCATGAGCATAATTTTTTTGATATTCCTCTGCATATTTACCACCAAGCGCATGTGCACTAAATGTGAGATCGACAATACGTGGCGCTGTTTCCCTGATTCTATTTCGTTTCTGAATATCATGCTTTGCATACGATAATGTTTTCCTTACTTCCTCTACTTCCGGAATCACTGTCCACCCCAGATCTTTTTCTTCCACAAAATCGCTGATGCCAATTCCCCTGGCACAAATAACAGCGGTGCCCTGTGAGAGCGCTTCAACGAGGACGTTACCGAAGTTTTCATATTGTGAGATCAGGACAAAAATATCTGCATCTCTCAGGGCCTTGAATTTTTCCTCACCTTCCACCCAACCCATCCATTGCACATTCTCTCCTGCCCTGCTTTTAAGTCTCTTGACGTAATCCGGATCACCCTGACCATATATCTTCAGCCTACAAGGAAGGTCCAGCCCTTTGATGGCATCGATGAGTATTTCAAGATTTTTTATGGGATGCAATCTGCCCAGAAATACAAGCTCAAAGCTGTTATGTGTTTCAGTTCCAGACTGACTCACTGGAGGAATTACAGTGATATTCCTGAGGATAAAATATCTGGCAGGCGAAAACCATCTCCTTGCGTTTGCTAATTCTCCTGCACTGGTAAAGTGAATATTGCATCTCTTTAACAGGAAGCTACCGACACATTCATGAAAGAGTTTTTTTACCCATACTTTTTTGTTGTCAAATGAAAAATCACTCATGGTTCCCCGCAGGGATAAAACAGGTGTGACGCAGCGTATCAAACAGACAACACAAGCGAAAATCGAAACAAAATTCCACCATGAGTGTATGTGCACGACGTCATAGATCTTGCAGTGTTTCCACAAATCCTTCATGAGCTTCGGGGAAAAGAAAAGGCCTCCCAAATATCTTGGGGAATATTTCACCGATACCCCATCGATCCGGTATGTCTTTGAAGTATCCAATTTCAGATTTTCATGTCCATTTGCAGTAGTAGTATACACATCCGTGCCTACGCCATTTTGTGCCAGCGCTTCCGTTAACGCGCTGATAGAGAAGACTGGTCCTCCATAGATATAGGCGGGTTTATAGCTGGCGGTGATATGCAGGACTTTCAACTTCCCTTCACTTTACTATCGCTGATGTCGATGGATCAGAGATTTTTTCTGAGCCAATGAGATAGTGCTACAAGTTGCCATATATACACCCAGGGAATGGCAGATGCATTTTTCTTAAACTGTAACCATACCTTCCGGACTTCATCCCCATCAAATTCCTGCCGGTCTGCAAGGAATTCAATATGCTCCGCTGCGAAATCCTGAAGTTCATTCTTTAGCCAATGTGCCCAGGGAAACAAAAATCCTTTCTTTTTGCGCATCACAATCTCATTGGGTAACAATTCACCCATCGCGTCACTCAATAATCGCTTTGGCGTACTGCCCAATTTCCATTTGTCAGGTAAACGCATGACATAATCTACAAGAAGATGATCGAAAAAGGGCTCTCGCACCTCAAGCCCGGAGGCCATACTGAATTGATCTGTATCTTTTAACAGGACATTCCTTGTATAATTCGTCAGTTCCGCGATACTATATTGACTGAGTATTCCAAATCCATCATTCAGTCCGTTGCGTTCAAAGAGCATAGGGTCTTTACCCTTATCCCTTGTGATTGATGCCACAAGTTTACTTCCCATCACTTGTCTGAAAGCAGGATACGCTTTTGTGAGAATACCATCTGATCCCGAAAGTATCGCCATACGCTCACGCCTTGATTCCTCAGCACTGGTACTGATTGATGCCGTAAGGACGCTACGCAATGGCGCTGGCAGCATGAAAAATCCATATCTCTTCATGTTCTTCCATACTTTGAAATTGTGATAGCCCGCAAATAATTCATCACCCCCAAGACCGGACATTGCGACTGTGACACCAGCCTGCCTTGTGAGCTTTGATACAACATAGGTATTCATTCCATCCGCACTGGGACTGTCCATTGCATTTAATGCATTCGGTACTTCTTCCAGAAACTGTTGTGGCGAAAGCAAGAGTTTATGATGGTGTGTTGCATATTTATTCGCGATGAGATCTGAGTATTGACTTTCATCATAGTCCGCTTCCTGGAATACGATTGAAAATGTGTTCACTCCTTGCTCTACCTGAGACATGAGCTCAACGATTGCACTCGAATCAATACCTCCGGATAAAAACGCACCGAGTGGCACATCACTGATCATACGACGACGCACTGACTCCTGGAGAAGATGACGTACATCCTTTATCGCGAGTGCATAATTGTCCGGTTGTTCCGGTGCCGTAGCACCAAAGGTCCAATAAGACGAAGCATGCATCTGACCTTCTCTCACATATGCATACTGTGCAGGGGGTAACTGATGTATGTCTTCCAGAATAGAATTGGGGCACGCCGGTGCCTGAAAAAACAGATATTCCTGCAACGCGGTATGACTTACTTTTTTAGGAATGAGTCCTGCGGAGAGCAGCGCGCGTATCTCAGACGCAAAGAGGAAGACCTTGGAATTCATGTAGTAATACAATGGCTTCACCCCCAGTCTGTCTCGTGCAATGAAAAGTGTCTGTTCTACAGTGTCGTAAATAGCAAGAGCAAACATGCCATTCATTTTTCCCAGGCATTGTGCGCCCCATTTTGCATACCCTGCCAGAATAACCTCTGTGTCGGATGTTGTTCTGAAGGGATACTCAGTCAGGTCGGCTTTGATCTCATTGTAATTATATATCTGGCCGTTGAATACGATCGTATATCTGCCGGAATGATCTGTAAATGGCTGATTTGATCTTTTATCCAGGTCTATGATGGAGAGTCTCCGGTGACCAAGCGCACAATGACCATGATGGAAGATACCTTCGGCGTCTGGACCTCTGTGCGCGAGATGTGATGTCATTTGCTTAACTACTTTCACATCCTCCTCATTCACCACACTGTTAAATCTATAAAATCCGTCCAGACCACACATACTATATCATTAAAGCTTACTCCAACACAGATAGCAATGTTGCTTTCCAATATTCATGGGTCCACCTGAATGCCAGTTGCCTGGATCTATTGCCCATGATACACAGACTTTCTTCATCAAGGTTGAATATTCTTACTAATGCAGATTTTAAGGACGCGGCATTAAGCGATTGAAACACATAGCCATTGTAGTTGTGAATCACAAACTCTTCCCGTGCATTCACCTCCGATGATACAACCATGGGAAGGCTTGCTGATGCAAACTCCTGAACGACTACACCCCAATGCTCATAGGTACTTGGAAGCACAAATGCTCCTACTTCACAAGACAGTTTTGCCAGTTCATCTTGTTGGATAAAATCCATTACGCTAATAGAAGATGTAGGTTGTATTTGATCCTTTAACTTTCCATTTCCCACAATTCTTAATGTCCATCCATTTCGTTCATTCTCGTTCAGACCAGAAAATACCTGATAGAGCAGGCTGACGCCTTTTATCTCTTCTAATCTTCCTGCATAGAGTATCTCTTTATTCCAGACAGTTCTTTTTTGCTTACTGAACAGTTCGATGTCCGCAACATAGAGGCCTTTGAGTACACGGTCAGCAGGAAAATCCAGTTTTCGCACGAAATAATATTGTTTTTTGCCAGCAACCCATACGTAATCGAATACAGAACGAAAATAAAAGCGCCCGGCAAGTGCGAGGGCTTGTTGCTTCAGCGATCCATTCCATGGATTGTCAACGGCACCAATGACCTTGGTCCCATTACGCTTCAATTTCCTTGCGATAGTTAAATAATCTTTATCTATCCACCCGGCTACATAACATATTTGAGGATTACATCTCATACAGTGGGCTGTCAAGTCTGCGATTTCACTTTTGAGAAGCAGAGTATTTTTGCTCTCAAATTTATACGGGGCTACTTCTTCCTTGCCCCAATGAATTATTTCAACCGTAATGTTATTGTCTGTACTCAGGTATTCAATACTTTTAAAAAGATAACCCGACAGATAGGAACAAAGAAACAGAACATTCATACAGGTGATAGTAGTAGTAGTAGTAGTAGTAGTAGTAGTAGTAGTAGTAGTAGTAGACTCATATTTTTATTTTAATAAAGCACCATGGGATATTATAATTGCCCAATACACAGGTAAATCGAACCTTGCAAAGCCATATGGTGATAAAAGTATACCCCAAAGGCTAATAATCGACAGATATATGATCAAAAACTGATAACTGCTGATAGTAAATCTCTGTGAAACATGTTTATAGATCATCTTTACAACGACGATAATCACATATATCCAAACAAGCCCCGCCATAATGCCACCCTCAACTATAGACTGCAGCAACACCGAGTGGCTTGGGATACTAACTTCATCTCTTGCCATAAACTGATTTATCCTTGAATCACTTAAAATATTGAGTGCGTCTGCCATTTGCACATATCTGATACCCTTCGGATTATAACTCCCATGCCCCCAAATTGGTTTTTCTTCAATTGCGAGCATCGCGACCAAAGGATCAGGCCTTCCTATAGATAGTAGTAGAGTTGACAAAGCGTTTCGTCCCAATAATTCACTCTCTTTGATTTCTGCCTTGCTCTGATCTCCCAGCTGTCCTCGATATGCTGCATCTCTGTACCCTGTGTAAACTAGATAAAACAGCACAGGAACTAACAAGACCAGATATCTTTTCAGAAATGCGATATTCATTTGTGCCATAAGACATACAGCACATGATACTATCAATACTAGTCCAAATGATCTTGCATTCAGCAATAAACCAGTTAGACCTATAATCAATCCTATTAATATCATTCTGATGTGACTGTTTTTCCATATCAAACCCAAAGCTATGATTAATGGTATCAATTTCGGAACAACAAAAAGATCAAAAAACTGACTGTTCCTGGTTTCCTGTTCAGAAACAATCTCATAAGTTCCTTCGGTAAGTATAAAATAACCAAACAGATAATCTGAGATTAACAGACCAAGAAAAAAACCAATCAGCCTCTCCCTATGACCTCTAAACAAATAGAATACTCCTAGAAATGACGACAACGTGAATAAAATATTCGCGCCTCCTTTAAGAATTCCGATAGAACTGCTGTCGTTCGCTGTACTACTGATCACAGTGATTACTAATGATAGGAGTAATAGAACAAAAAAGACTTTGTTCTCACTGAATTTTCGGAATTGATTCCAAACGCGAAAAGGAAATAATAACACAACTACCATAAAAAGTATCTCGCCAAATCTCATCGTTCCAATAAAATTCACAGGCATGAGGTATAAAACGCCAATGATAAACGTCCATATCCAATAAGTTTTGATCTTTAGTTGTGATGCCGTCATCATAACTTGGCCATAAATCTCTTTAATAGAATAAGTGGATCATCCAAGAACGCATGTAATCTCGCCATGGATGATTTGACTTTATATACACCGTTATTTCTCCTTATTCTCTTTACGTCTTCTAAATACGAATTCCTACTTGACTGCGAACCTGTAATCGACAAATCATGTATTCTGAAGCCACCAATAAAATCATTCATTTTTTTAAAATTAGCACCCTTATTAGCCAGATCCACCAATAGCTCTCCATCCCAGCAAGTATGATTAGCCGTATTAAAACCATTTGTTTCATTCAATTTGCTCATACGAATAAATGTCGCTTGCTGCACAATGCTGCATTGACCATGTAGATATGTTGAAATCTTCCAGGTATTGCTATAGATCCGCTTAACATTATCTGATTGAGCATTCAAGATCATTCCATGCCCTGTATAAACATCGCAGCTCTTGTCTCTCATAAAATGCTTTATAAATCGAGAAATACCTGAATGTAAAATGATATCATCTGAATTCAAATAGCAAACAAAATCACCCGTGCATTTGTCAACTCCATGATTCAAAGCATCTGCAGGTCCTCTATCCTTCCGACTTATCCAGAATGCCATCCATCGTTCATACTTTTTGATTATATCTACTGAACCATCCGTACTTGCTCCATCAATAACGATATATTCGAGGTTAGGATAGTTTTGAAGTAAGACAGAACGTATTGTTTCTTCAAGAAACTGGCTCTGATTAAATGATATAGTGATGATAGAAATCTTCGGAAGTTCTGTATAGGCGCTATAGATAGACTCTTTCACCTCTTCGGTCCAAGGCCATCCCGCCTTCTGGGGAGGGGCTTGTGGTAATAGCTCTAATAAACCCTGTGTCAATTAAATTGGCTTATACCTTAGTTGATAGTTAACTATTCATTTCGATCATTATCTTCTTTTATAAATATGCCATCAGCATACAATGGAATACCTGTCTCATTATTGTAGTATTGCTCTAAATTACCCGCGTAACGATATCCCATTTCGCTCAAGGTCGTGTACAACGTGTGAAACAATTCCTGATTCTTATAAAGCTCTTCATAGCATATTTCACAAATCACAATCTTCGCCTTCGCAAGCACTTCCCGCGCTCCCTTTAGTACTTTATCCTCATAGCCTTGTACGTCAATCTTCACTAAAATATCGTTATCTAACAAAACCTCTCTTAAGACATCATCTGCACGTCTCACTTGAATTCTTTCCGTATGAGATTTACGTGCAAATTCATAATTAGCAATGTGGCTATTTGCAAGTTCTAATAATGAACTACTAGGATTAAACGTATTGACATTGATATCAGCTTCAGTATTCTCTGCACCTAGGGCATACTGATATAAAAATACCTTGGGATCTGTTATATTTTTTTTTAATTTTTCAAACACTTCAGACACTGGCTCGAATGCATACACAGTAGCATCAGGGACAATATCCTTTATAAAAAGTACGAATTGTCCAGTATTTGCACCAATATCTATAACGGTGCGTATTTGTCGATCAGTAATCCATCGGTAATTGTTGTACCAACGTTGCTTTTTGTGCACAACAATTCCTAATTGTCTTAAAATATTCTTCACTAAATTTTTAAGTATTGGTGTCATCTCCCACATAAATGACCTATAGCAACTGCTTTCTCCTAATCTTAGCGTATGCAGGCATTAAATAAAAAATACTCATTCCGGTTATAGATCCAATTAATGCACCAGATACCAATGCACTAGGTATCAAAACAAATTTCATTGCAACAGAAGCTAGAACACCAACAACGTAGACAAGTAAAGCACTTTTTATCATTTGCGTGGTCAACATAATATTTGAAATAAGAAAATTTATGTTTGAATAGACAACAAATACTGCGAACATTACCAATAACCAAAATGACAATGTATACTTGGGCCCGATCCAATAGAACAAAATTACATTACCAAAGAGAATAATCGTCACAACGGAAATCAATGAAAACACTAATGTGTATTTTCTGGCCTTCTTGATTGTACTTTTCAACCATTCACTTTCGTTACGTGCGATAGCATCATTAAACGCAGGGAGCATTGGGTATATAAATGCTTCAAGAGGGGTAGCAAAAATCATTACGAGCCTCATGCCTATGCTGTATATAGCAACACTCTCAGGACTAATGAGATGTGTGATGAGAATGCGATCAGAAGAAGTCAGCACTATATTGGAAATCTGCAACCCCAAGAAGACTACACCATCCAGATAAATCCTCTTATAGTTGCCCAAACTAAAATATCGCCAAGACGGTCGGAATTCAGGTCTTTTAATGTAAAACTCAAAAACATAAGACCCTAGCAATGCTATACTCTTTGCGCCATAAATTGAGGCTATTATTGCAGGCACTCCGCCATCTAACCTTATGGAGAGAATAATAAACAATAATCCTGCGATATTCCCGGCAGCCGTCCATAACTCGCTAAAATATCCTTCTTGAACGCCAATTTGGACTTTTCTCACAATCGAAAATGGAATCTGAACAGCAAAGCAGATGAAGAAAATCAGCACAGCTGGGGCAGCTTCCGCTTTTGCGATTTCAGAACTCACATTAAACACTCTATGCCATGGTATATAAGGATAGACGATTGTAAATATTAGTACAAATACGACAACAACTGCTAACAATACATAGAATACACTTGATATAGCCCTTTTTATCTCTAGCGCATTCTCAGACGCCATTAATTGAGCCATTCTATTCTGAAGTCCGAACCCCAAACCGAAATCTGCAAAACTCATTATCATGATTAGAGCGATGATCGTTTCCATCATACCAAATCTTTCTGCTCCGAGATAGTTCAGACACAATGGTAATGTTGCAATCAGCACTAACATGTTTACACCACGCGACCCTAATAAACTCAGACCGGTGTAAAAGATTCGTCGATTTCGAAATGTATCCCGATTGTTCTCTTTCCTTCCAGATATGGTATGAAACATAGACCTGATGTCCCTGACACAGGATTTTACAAATAACTCAACATGAAGGAGATAATTGTTGAATCTAAATCGAGATTTCAACTTAAGTCTATTTTCTGGACTCAAAGCTCACCGCATTCTCAAACCTTCCACTATCCTCAACTGCGTTAAACATACTATCACTACAATCATTGAAGTGACACTTTCGAATATCCACGAACCCCACACTTTTCAATTCCATCTCGAAAGAAATTCGATCCCACATCCACAAATGCTTTGCATTTCCGTAATGTTGAATCAAAAGGCCCGTGATATCTCTACGCCGCGTTTCACTTCCTAGATATGTGTTCCTCATGAAGTCTATACTTGCCGCAGCGTCACCGGCATCTACTAATTCTATATAGTGTCTTGCATAGTATTCTAGATCAGGTACCACACATCGGAATATACCACCCTTTCGCAGTATTCTAAAGGTATTACGTAATGCCGTTCTGAAGTCGTTCAGTGACAAATGCTCCAATGTATGTGAGCAATACACACCATCACAGGAATTGTCAGCGACGGGTAATCCCTTAATAATATCTCCATAACGGACATTTAGTGGAAACTTGGTATTCGAATACCTACGTATGATAGTCCCCAAGAGTGGAATTCTTTGAATCCGCAGCGTTGGAGAAACATCAAAATTTATCCATTCCTTCGGCGCAGAGAGCCCACATCCATATTGTACATAGTAGTTTTTCACAGAATTATAAAACCGGACATATTAAATTCATCAAGGGATATTCCATCCTACAAACACCAATAATATATTCCCGCCTCTCTTGCAACATTTCTCAATACCCCCTTCAAATCAAAGAGTACGGATGCATTTCTGATGAGAGCACTGATCGGTTCTACACTCATCTTTCCATACTCTTCATGCCCCACTGCCAACACAATCCCCTCATAAGCCTCATGTTGAGGTTCACGCGAAATTATAATTCCATACTCCCTCTCTACCTGCTCCACATCCGCATGCGGGTCGATCACATCTATTGTCAATGAATAGCCTTCCAACTCATGGATGAGATCTACCACTTTACTGTTCCTGATATCGGCGACATTTTCCTTGAAGGTGATGCCCATCACAAGGACGCGGCATTCTCCGGGATTCTTACCGGCGTCGATCAGGGCCTGCACCAGTTTCCTGGCGATGAACTCAGGCATGTAGTCATTGACACGGCGGCCGGCGGCGATGACCTGGGGATCATGGCCGAGCTGCTTGGACTTGTGCATCAGGTAAAACGGATCGACGCTGATGCAATGTCCACCGACCAGACCGGGGTAATACTTATGAAAATTCCACTTCGTGCCGGCGGCTTCGATCACTTCCTGTGTGTCGATGCCCATGCGGTCGAAGATGATGGCGAGTTCATTCATCAGGGAGATATTGAGATCGCGCTGTGTATTCTCAATCACCTTCGCAGCTTCTGCGACTTTGATACTTGATGCCTTGTGGACTCCTGCTTCGATGATATGCTTATAGACATTTGTGATTTCCTCCAGCGCTTCTGCATCGCAACCACTGACGATTTTCAGAATCTTCGTCAGGGTGCGCACTTTATCTCCCGGAACGATCCGTTCCGGCGAATAGCCGACTTTGAAATCCACACCCATCTTCAATCTGCTTGCTTCTTCCAGGATCGGCACGCATTCTTCTTCTGTACAACCCGGATAGACAGTACTCTCATAGACAACATAATCACCGGGTTTGAGCGCATTGCCCACCGATCTGCTGGCAGACCTGAGAGGGTTGAGATCGGGTACCTGGTGTTCGTCGATATTTGTCGGTACGCCGATGATGTGAAAATGCGCGCGTTTCAGATGAGCGGCATCCGTCGTAAACTCAATGTCTATGTTGTCAAACGCGGATGCGTCAAGTTCACGTGATGGATCTATACCCTGGCGCATGCGCGCGACCCGCTCTGTATTGATGTCGTATCCGATGACATGAAAATGTTTTGCAAACTCCAGTGCCAACGGAAGACCGACATAGCCGAGGCCGGTGATACTGATGCTTTTTTGTTTTGTAAGAAGATCGTTATACATACTCATTGATCAGAAGGTGAGAATGTGAGAAAGCGAGAGAAGAAAAACTCAAGTGTGTAGCTGTACCAAGCCACTTACAAGCCACTTAACAGCCACTTAGTCTGAAAAAAAATGATTCTCAATGATTCCACAGATAATATGACCGACCAGCATGTGCACTTCCTGGATGCGTGCTGTACTGTCAGAAGGAACACAAAGGAGGATGTCTGAGACATCGGTGAATTTTCCACCTGTGATACCGGACATGCCGATCGTTGTCATTTCAAGCTTGCGCGCTTTCTGCATTGCGAGCAGGACATTCTGTGAATTGCCGGAAGTACTGAGTCCAATGAGGACATCACCTTTGCGACCCATCGCTTCGACTTGCCTCTCGAAGATGTGATCATAACCAAAGTCATTTGCGATCGCGGTGAGAGCGGAGGTATTGACATGCAGGGCTTCTGCATACAACGCAGGACGATCTTTCATGAACCGGCCGGTCAGTTCTGCAGCCAGGTGTTGTGCGTCTGCGGCCGATCCACCGTTGCCACAAAACAAGATCTTGCGATCATTACTCAAAGCATGGATGCATGCTCCTGCGATGAGTTCAATCTTTCTCAGGATCGCTTCGTCAGCAATCAAGGCGCGACGTACTTCGAGACTATCGTTGATGATTTTTCTGATATACTCTAACATATGTGTGAGAAGGTGAGAAGGTGAGACAAGAAAAACTCAAGTTCAAGCGCAAACTCAAGTGCAATCAATCAAGAAGTAGAAACATTGGCTTTCAGCCCTGCCTCGCCTTGCGCCACCGCTGGAGCCAGCTAGCGCCTCCGCAGAGTAGCTTCTGCGCTCGCGGATGGCGGCACGCGGTCGCGTAGCAGCTACGGTGGAGCAAGGAAGAGGCGAGATACATTAACAATGGGCAACATTGAGAAGAAGCAGAGATCTCGAAAAGTTCTGAAAGGGCTCAAGAAAAATTCAAACTCAAGCAACCTATGAGGTGTGTGACCGCGTAAATGTTTAAATGCCTAGATGTGCCAAACTACTTAACACCAACCTTGAATTCAAACAGCGAACAGCGAACAGCGAACAGCGAATAGCGTTTTTTCACCCCACAATCATGCCCGCTGCCACCGTACTATGCGTAATCTCATCGATGAGGATCACACTACCCGTA
>DATDQA010000131.1:0-8679 GCA_035292505.1 Saprospiraceae bacterium
GCCACGCATCGATCAGAACATTACCAAACTTGTCGGGCAGTGAATCGGCCAGCAAACCGGGCAAGCCATAAAAGGTTTTTCTGGCTAATTCGGGAAATGTATAAATGCGGTTGGACAGCGGTATGGTAATGGGTGAAATCTCAATACTGCTTTGCACAAACTCCGGGTCATATTGAAATGAAGCAATTTCATGCCCTTCTTCCAGTGATACTGCACCAATGGTACTGCCCCATAACCTGACCTCGGCTACCTCGGTCATTTATCTTCCTTCCATGTCCAGGATTTTTTATTTGTTTTTTTTCGCCTGGCTTTCGAAGCACGTACCCTCGTTTTTCTTTTCTGCTTCAGCAAATCCATAGGCTTGGGACTGGATTCAGGAATCAAGCGATCCAGATTTTCCATCAAGTCTAATACCCGGAAGATCCGGATGAGGGTCGACATCTGTGTTGAATTCCCCGATTCAAACCGTTCGACTGTACGTTTGGAAATACCCGCCTGATTGGCAAGTTCCGCCTGGGTCATCTGCAGCCAGATACGATGCCGTGTGAGCCGCGCTCCCAACTCGGACAGAATTGCATCATCCGTTAGTAATTTAGAAATATTTATATTCGCCATATTTGTTGACATTTGTACGTATTTAGCTAATATATCGTCATTCTTGACGAAATACAAATCCTAAAAGATATTTCAGTGACAACCCTATATAAAACATGTCCTTTGTATATATAGCTCCACTTTCTGACGGCACCGCGTTCAAGGTTGGTAAAGCAGTAGCTCCATCATCACGGCTATCGCAACTACTGCGGTACTACAAATTTGACACCTCCAGAATACTTATCGTGAATTGCAAGACAGTGGGAAATGCTTTCGAGCTAGAGTCGATTCTCCATAAGTCCTGCAGCAAAAAACAAAAGTTAATGCCATACGATGGTGGAACCGAGTTCTTCACATTTGACGCCTATGAAAAGGCAATTACTATTGTTCAATCTGTTTGCAGTATAAATGACTACCAAACCATCCCATTTGTTAGGCAGAAAAAAGAAAATCCTGCCGATGAAACAGGCCTCATTGTTGACGCCTTCTCTAACAAAATTCGTGCAAGGCGTCTTGAGCTAAATCTCACGCAAGCAGAATTGGCAAAACTTGCCGATCTTAGTAAACGTACAATCGAACATATAGAGAACCATGGCCGAACAACTTTTTACAATATGGTGTGCGTACTGAGGGTACTTGACCTGGAGTATCTTTTCTCGGAACTCGAGATCACTTCCCCTCTCCGAAAACGTGCAAGCAGATTCGAAAGCGAGGACGAATGAACTGTAATCAGAGTCTTTGAATATACTCTAAATACCATTGAGACACCGCTACCAACACCTGATCAATGTATATGTGTCCTAATTCCATAACGGAGCGATTTGGCTTTTTATGTCGCAAAAGTGATTTATGCGACATATAAATACTTTATTTGTCGCATATCATTGGTATTTGTCGTGAAAAAGGGTTTTAACGACGTAAAGCTAGCGATTTGTTACTTAAACCAAAATATACCCCTGATCTACAGTTTTCACTTTCCTGCCCATATTGGGTTAGATAACCCATTCTGGGTATATTCAAGCTGTCGGCTGGTACATACTTGCTCGTAGTGCATCCCAAAGGAGGAATACAAAATGCCAGGAGCATTTGCCCACATGATTGCTGCGGACATGGCGAAATCTGCCTTGGAGAAACAAGGCCTAATATTCCCCGCTAAAATTCTCAACCACTTTCCTGAATGGCTTCAGTCCGGCGCTGTCGGTCCTGATTACCCATATTTGCACCACGCATTGACCAGTCACGATCCCTCTGATAATTGGGCCGACCGTATGCATTACGAACGGAGTGGTGATGTGGTTCGCGTGGGAATCCGGCATTTACATGAACGGTATGCTGCCGAGCATACCGATGATCTCTATCTCCGCGTCCTTGCCTGGCTCTTCGGTTACGCTTCACATGTCATGCTCGACGCAAGCATTCATCCCGTGGTTCGTTCCATTGTAGGGGAATATGCGGAAAACAAGATGGAACACCGGAGATGTGAAATGTACATGGACTCCTACATTTTCCGTGAGACATACGGAACTGACCTCGTCAATAGTCAATGGGCCAATTATCTTCGGCATCTCAACACTTCTAATGGAAAATTCGACGAGAATGTAGTTGCTCTCTGGGACACAATACTCCGAGAGGTCTACCCGCAGGAATATGCACGCAATCCACCCCAGATTACAGCCTGGCACGATGCATACGTGAGCAAACTGGATAAGGCTGACATCAATGCACTGTTCTTCCGTCACGCAATGGCAGAAGCTGGCATATTCTATATAACCAGTGAGGATATACCTGAAGACGCTTTCGATATGTATATCATGAACACCGCTCTACCACCCAACAATCGCTTCAATGCATCCACAATGCACTACTCAGAGGTGTTTAAGTTAGGAGTCAACAATGTTGCCCAAGCATGGATTCTCATGGCGGCGGCCATTGAGGGCAAAGGTGATATTGATATCCCATTAATTGCAAACTGGAATCTGGACACAGGAACCATTGATCCGGAGGGGAAAGGCGATGCGACGCTCTGGGTATAATCTGCATATCGTTTTATTGGCAGTATTTGTATTAACCACAAGCACAACGTGCGCCGCGCTTGATTCTAACAGTTGCCGCGAATATAGCGAAAAAGACATGGGGCAACTGGCTACCTTTGTTCGCGTCACCATGGATATCGTGAGTAGCACTTACATGGGTGAGCCCGCACCTGCTCTTGTAACCGAAGAGAATATCAAAGAACTTATCAAACAACGTGGAACACCATTTAAGGAACTGGAACTGCTTGATCAGTACGAATTGAACATGGTGACACACGAGGGGCAATGGGCAACAGTAGTCTGGGACTCTGCAAACAACCAAAAACTATTGCAGGACTTGCGATGCACAAAGTTGCTAGATGAACCGAGTTGGAGAACATGCGCTCATGGGCATGAACTCACGTTGGATTGGAGTACTTGTAACTGAAATTTTGGATATTTGGGCAAAAACCCGCTACTTCTTTGCCTCAATGCATGTCTCATTACGTCAGCCGATGGCCTCAACGTATTCAAGTATGCGTAACCTAACGGATTTATGTTCAAAGGTGGTGAGCTATGGTTTGATCAATTTGCTGGCAAGCCAAGTTTGTCGAAGAAAGCTCTGTTACGCTCCTTAGCGCTATTTACTAAACGGTCAAATGAGATCACTTCAATGTAAGCCTTGAAATTATCGTTGTAGCCAAAATACCCAAGCCCATCACTAGTTCGTTTTAAGCTGTGAAGCTTGCATCTCTTTTCAACACTTGGCGTTATATCTGCAAGAATATAACAAAATCCAGGAATATCCTCAGATTGCGGAATTGACCGTCCATTTGCTGTCATAACTTTTCCAGCACGTATCCGTTCAAGATATCCAAGCGCTTGTTCTATTGCATCATGTTCTTCACCCACAGCCGCATCATTTCTCATTGGCCTCTTAATTTCAATGACTACGATAGATGCAAGGGGTAATTTATTTCCTTCTGAGACAAGAACCGGTTTATCAAATACATTCAGTGCACAGATATCTGGTTCTTTAGATTCTTTATTCCCTGTTATAGGCATGGAGGATAATGACTTGTCAGATGCTAGATAATCATGAAATGCCAATCTCTCATCTACAAGCCAAAGATTACAACTTTCGAACATAATTTCATTAGACTCCTTTCTTATTGGCATTATCAAATTATGAATCATATCCTCACGAGTATATTTCCCGTCTACACCACGCTGAATAGCTGTTGTTAAAAGATCTAAAATTACCCGACGATGAGAAACATAATTCGCTAGATCAGATTTCTTAATGTCTTCAGCTTTATCTAGATATTCGCGAAGCCGTTTAGAATAGTCATCATAATCTTCACCCTCCTTTGGTGACATAATGTCATGTCCTTCTGCCAATAGTTGCCCTTCTATTTCAGCAAGATGTTTATGCAGCGCGAGTTCCAAATCCTTTTCAGACATATCTGGATCGATATTCAATTCTTCCTCAGGAATCCTATGCAGTATTGGACGATATCTTGGAGCCTTTTTTGAAACAAAATCTTCTATTCGCTCCCTTGCCCTTTTCTTGTTCTTTTCGAGATATTCGGCGAGATGTATTTTAACCCTATCAATTACTGCATTTTGTATATCGCTAATACCGATCTCTGTGTCATCAAAAAGGTCATCAACAGCTTCAATAATTTCAAACCCAGTACGTTCAGGCCTAACTTTCTCATCTAATATGCTTGAACTTACATAACACGAATAAACAAATTCGCCATCATCATCTGATAGTCGGCCATGAAGCCCTGGTATTTTTCTATCAATGTTCCATTTATCAACAAGGCGGTTGTCAGCACACCATGCAACTGTATGATTAGAAATCGATTCTGTACGAAGTTTTACATGTATTAACTCAAATTCCTTACTTTTAACAAGAATAGATTCGGTAATTGCAGCTGTATGCATATGCTCTTCGAAAACATTATCAAGACATATCTTCTCATTTTCATCAACAATCGTAATTACTGGTACGCCACCCTCGCGGATAAAATACCATAGACAATGTTCGACGATGCTATTAGCAATAGCTTTCGGCATTTTTCGAGAATGACTTCTATATTTTGCGTTAAAATTATCCAAGTGCACTGTCGTTGTATTTTGTTCTTTCCCATCAGTAACTTTAACGTTCTCATTTGTAACACCGGAATTAGCATCGAAGATAAAACTTCGAAATTTTTGCTTTCCTTCGCTATTGTCAGTAAATGTACTTTCAATTTTTACTCGCTTGAAAGCCTTTAGCCATAAAAGTCTACCAATTCCTCTGCCGCCTTTTTCTATTTTATACTCTGAATCCAGTGTATTAAATGACTCCATATTATCGTCTGTAAAACCAATGCCATTATCGGTAATCTTAAAACCAACAATTTCTTCGTGAGTATCTGATCCATTTTTTCCTTCTGTATCTTTTAATCGTAATTCACCTTGTGGTATCCGTAATATTTCGATTGTTATTTTTCCATTTTTATTCAATATCCCTGCTTCTTCTATGGCATGAATTGAATTTATTGCAGCTTCAAACAGTGGCAATAAACCTTTCGTTAATAGCAATGGGGTGTTTCGAAGTCGTCCTGATAAATTTGTTTGCATTGTCACTTGGGGTGTTCCTTAATTGATATTGGGTGAAATTTCATTGACTCGTATCTTCGCGGTCATCAGTCCGTGAATGAGTGAGCGAAAAAGATCTTGGAGATTTGCTTTCTTTGTGTAAGCATGCGCAGCCTTCATTTCAATAAATTTAAGACTCTGAGCAATTTCATTCTGTTCATCAATTGTTGGAACAGGAACAAGCATTGTTTTAAGTGTTCCGGAATTGATATTGAATTTCCCGTCAGCAGTTCTTATTGATCGACCACTTAGAAATGAGGTTCCAACTTCAGTTCTTGTATACTCGTTTAGGAAGGAAGGATTGAGAATCTTGGGATATAGCCTGACCCTGATCAAATAGGATGCATAGTAGCAATCATCTAGTTCATTGTTAAAGAGGGAGCACCGCCCAGCATTTTCTTTTACGCCGTTCGTCCTCACAAAGAGCAAATCCCCTGCGTGCAGAGTAAGCTTTCCTAGTTCACTCTTCTTCAGCTTTCCGAATTTGAGATCAGTTATGTCGACATGGCCGCCTATAATGTTGGGTATTCTTAATACAGGCTTCCCATCGGATTCATAACCACATTTGGTTGAGGTTCCGTATTGGAAAGACTCTGCCTTTTGCTCTAACGGAACCACCTTCCAGCTTTCAGGGATGGGGCCGATTTCGGTTTGTTTTTGAGGTTCGCCTCGCAGTCCTTCGGTGAAGAGTTTTTGCATGAGGGCTTTTTTAAGTTCAGTGGTGGTCTGGATGATCCTTTCCTGTTCTTCAATCGCCTGTTGCACTGTTGAAAGTATGTGTGCAATCTTCTTTTGCTCGGAGAGAGGAGGAAGCGGGAGACTCCGTTCCTTGAGCATTTTGAAGTGCCGGTTGTAACCACGGGTCGGAAGCTCAAGAGAAATCAGTGCAAAATAGTAGAACTTCGGATCATAAATTTCTTTCTTTGGTGCAAGTACCTTGGTTCCATCTGCTCCGAGAACGAAAGGAAAGTCGACATATTTGAAACAACGTGTGTGATCGCCGAAGATTATGAGCGGCAGTTCGAAGTCAATAAGCTTGTTTTCGTCGTCGCAGTACCCGGCAATAAAATCCTGTCCCTGATCAATAATCGGAAAACTACCAGTTTCAGAAATGCCTTTTGCAGGGATTTGATTTTTTCGTCCGACCTTACTCTTAACGAACGAATTTGAAACTGCACATGTTCCCCAATCAGTCATACTCCTATTTTCTCCAGAATTTTCTTCAAAGCCTTGTCCGTTTCCTTTGCTTCAGCTTCTATGATTTCCAGTTCTTCGACGATCTCCGCGATAGGGCGGTAGGTCTCAGCATCATTAGTATGAATGTAGCGGCTGGGGGAGATGTTATAATCGTTTTTCTTTATTTCGGCGTGATCGACGATGTGGCTGAGTTTGCCTTCCTCCTTCCAGTTGATCAGTATTTTGGCAATTTTTTCGATGCCTGCTTCCGGGATGAAATTTTTCGGATCGCCCTTTTCGAATATCCGGCTGGCGTTGACGAGGAAGATTTTGCCTTTGCGTTTCTTCGGCTTGGCCTTGTTCAGAAATATCACAATGCCCGGTGCGGAGGTGTTATAGAACAGGTTCTCCGGCAGGTAGAGGACATTCTCGATAAGGTCATTATCCACAAACCATTGGCGGACGGATTTTTCCTTGTTGGTGCCAGCATTGCCCGAGCCGCGGGAAGCGGCGCCGGTATCCAGCACCACGGCAGCACGGCCTTCCGGCTTGAGGCTTGCATGCATGTGTTGCACCCAGCCCCAGTCCGCAGATGATTTACCGGGGAAACCTGCCCCTTTGGGGAAGCGGTTGAATTCGTCGTTGTCATAATCCGCTTCGGTGAACCAGTCCTGGTTCCACATGGGATTGGCGACAACGCGATCAAATGTACGAAGTTTGCCGCGCTTGTCGCGGAATTTGGGATTCTTGAAAGTGTCGCCGATTTCGATCTCGCCTTCCATGTCGTGGATGATCATGTTCATGTTGGCCATGGCCCAAGTGTCGGCGATGTATTCCTGGCCGTAGAGTTTGAGGGGGGTGTAATTCATTTTACTTTTGGCTTTTGCACCCCCACCCTCGCCCTCCCCCTTCAAGGGGGAGGGGACAATCGCGGCACCCCCACCCTCGCCCCTCAAGGGGGAGGGGATATTGTTCATTTTCTCTTCCATGGCGATTTCGCACTTGATGAGCAGGCTGCCGGAACCGCAGCAGGGATCGTAAACTTCCATGCCGGGTTCAGCATCCATGACCTTGGCCATGATGATGCCGACTTCTTTCGGTGTATAGAACTCACCGGCGCTCTGGCCGCTGCCTTCGGCAAACTTGCGGATCAGGTATTCATAACTCTTGCCGATGATGTCCGGCTCCACATCCTCCAGACCCAGACGCTTGGTGCTGATGGCCTCGATGAGGTTCGATAACCTGTCATCATCGATATCGCGCTGTCCGTGGGTGATGGCGTTGAAATCCACACGATCAATAATGCCCTGAAGCGTGGTTTTTCTGTCTTTTCTTGGTGGATTGGCTTTGGCAATTTCCTTGAGATAGGTCGTCAGGTTCTGACCTATGCCGCTAGTGAGCTTGCGTATGATTGACCAGACCGGTTCATCCGTATTATCAGGAATCAGAGGAAGATAAAAACGGACGAGTTTCGGATCCGCCTTGACCAGTTGAAATGCCTTTTTGCGCGAACCCACTTCTTTAGCGATGCGATTGATCTCATCATCAAACACATCGCAGAGACGCTTGGTGAATATGAGCGGAAGAATGAAATCCTTGTATTTGGGCGCATCCTTGGCACCGCGGATGGAACAGGCGGCATCCCAGATCCAGGACTCGAGGGATTTGCCGTTGGTTCCGTTGAGAGGTGACTGTACTGACTTACGGCCACCTGCTCTTTTTGGTGTTTTGGCGGAATGACCGGTAACAATGTAACTTGCTGAAGTGTCTTTAATTTTATGTCCCTTCGCCACGTGTTATCTCCCCTATCCCATACATGCAGATTATTGAATAAATTGGCGGCTAATTGAAGCCGGAAATAATTGAATCTAGTAAGTAATTGTTTTAACTGGATGCTGGCATTCGCCAGCATGACGGTGAAAGAGATTTATTCAGTGGTTGTCAGGTTATCTCTCCCCAGCGGTTCACAATAATGCAGAAGAGTTCAGCGGTGCGTTCGGCATCGTAGCGGGCGGAGTGGGCCTGTTTTTCATCCCATGCGAGACCGGCGGCAGTGACGGCGCGTGATAATACCGTCTGGCCATAAGCGAGCCCACCGAGTGTTACCGTGTCAAAGGTACTGAAAGGATGGAATGGATTGCGTTTGATCCTGCAACGCTCTACCGCTGCATTAAGGAAACCCAGATCGAAGGATGGATTGTGGCCGACCAGGATGGCACGTTTGCAGTGGTGTTTTTTCATCGCG
>DATDQA010000132.1:0-19912 GCA_035292505.1 Saprospiraceae bacterium
ATATGGTTGCGGGAATGAGCTATGCATTGGTAGTTAATAATTTCAGCCAGTCAGGCCAGGGTTTTTCTATTGACTTTGGAGGTACTGGTACATTTCTCGGACCTGAACCGGATTTTGAGTTCATAGCAGTAGAAGCCTTTGAATGTGACAAGACGATCATCTTCACGAATCTCTCTCTTTCGCCCACAGATAGTATCGTCAATTGGTCCTGGAACTTTGGTGCCGGTGCGACACCACTTTTTACAAGTGGTAACGGTCCGCATGCTGTCGTATATGAATCATTTGGTCCTAAACGTGCAGCGCTTACCGTGGAGAGTGAAAGAGGATGCATTGTCACGAAGATCATCGATCTGTATGTGAACCCCTGTTGTGCAGATACAAGCACGCTTGATGCAGGTGCACTTGCAGAAGATCTCATTTGTCCCGGTGTTCCAACCGGAGTCATCACAGGGATCGGAACAGGAGGAGCGGTGCCTTATCAGTTCAGTCTTGACGGAGTGAGTTATCAACCATCTACCGTTTTTCCCAGCCTGGGTGCCGGCAGCTACCTGGTTTATATACAGGATAGTAAAGGCTGCAGGGATTCAGTGCTCATCGATATTCTTGATGCACCGCCATTTGTTGTGGATGCAGGCGATACTATTTTCGTAGATCTCGGCGATCCGGCCATACTTAACGCAATTCCTTTTCCACCCACTGTTGAAACGGTAACTTGGTCACCACCCTTTGGACTTGTATTCACCGGCAACGATCTGAGTCCTACCGCATATGCTCCGGGCACTACGACCTACACCGTTACAGTCACTAACGAGGGAGGATGCATTGCCATCGACAGTGTGGTCGTCCTGGTCAATATTGTACGTCCTGTCTTCATCCCGAATGTGTTCTCACCGAATGGTGATAATATCAATGACTATTTCTTTTTCCAGGGAAGTGCAGCAGCAGATTTGATTGAAGTGATCCGCATCTTTGATCGCTGGGGTGCACTCATTTATGAAGGATTTCAGATACCGCTTAATGATCCCCAACTCGGTTGGGATGGTACTTTCAAAGGTCAATATGTAAATCCGGGAGTCTTCACATATTACGCGGATGTGCATTTCCTGGATAATCAAACTCTGACCTATTCCGGTACGATCACCGTTGTACGATGAAATGGACTCTCTGGATTTGCATCAGTGTCGTCATTGGGCTGATGTCATGTGTCAAGAAAGAAATTGACCTGGAAGTCCTGCGTACTCCGCGCGATTATTCTATTGAAGAAGCACGTGATGTAGAAGTCCTCTATAGCGACTCCGCAATGTTGAGAGTGCGTATCGAAGGTCCTCTGCTCAGGAGATATGTATATCGTTTTCGTGTAGAAGAAGAGTTTCCCGAAGGTGTGCGCGTAACGTTCTTTGATGCCTATGCGCGTCCTACGGCATGGCTCTCCGCAAAATATGCAATTCGCAAACCACAGGATCATCAGACAATTGTCCGTGACAGTGTTGTGCTTTACAATACACTTGGGGAGAAAATAGAGGGTCTTGAGTTGATCTGGGACGAAAATGAGGAAATCATCCATACGGAGAAGTTCGTGAAGATTACCCGTCCTGATGAAATCATCTATAGCCGTGGATTCAAATCAAATCAGAATTTCACATGGTATACCATGTATGCTGTCGAAGGCCAGATGCTCCTCGAAGAGTTAGGCCTGAATGAAGAAGAATAAACGAAGTTGAGACTCAAATTTTGGCGGAAAGGCAGAATGGAAGACGACTCAAATACAGGTAGATCGCTTGATGAGTTTAAGTGGAGGTCCGATTCTCATATCATGCCAACGCGCAAAGCACCCAAATAGTCAGGTACGACATTGGTCATACTGAGTCCGATCAACAGACGCCTGCTATCTTTGACCCGTAATGTCAGCCCTCATCTTCGTTGTGATCATTTTTCTCCTGTTCCTGGCTTTTTTCTCCGGAGCAGAGATTGCCTTTATTTCTGCCAACAAACTCAGCATTGAAGTAGAAAAAAACAAAGGCACGCGTCTGGGCAAAATACTTGCACGATTCTATGACAAACCCAGAGATTTTCTGGGCGCCCTGCTTGTTGGGAGCAGTATCGCACTTGTGGTTATTGCACTGCTGATGACGCAGCTCCTGACTCCCCGGTTCATGAAGTTGGTAGGTGAAGGATGGGTCCTCTTGCTGGTCAATACCGTCTTGATTACCATCATAGTGCTCGTTTTCGGCGAGTTTCTCCCGAAAGTGTTTGGTCGCCGATATGCAAATGAAGTCATCCATGTGTTTGCCTATCCACTCATCGTAACACAGTGGCTGCTTGCGATACCCACCTGGGTCATCACGAGAGTTTCCAATTTCAGTTTAAAATATATTTTGCGCGCGGGTGCGGATGTGGATGAAGAAGTGATCACCCGGCTGGATCTGCAGGACTTTGTAGAAGGCACGACATCCCCGGTACAGGGTGAGATCGAGACTGACATGTTCAGGAATGCGTTACATCTCAAGGAAGTCCGTGTTGAGAATTGTATGGTACCGCGCCCGGAAATTGTCCATATCGATGTCGTTGCTCCATTGAACGAACTCATTGCTCTTTTTCAGTCAACTCGTCATAGTCGCATTCTGGTGATCGAAGGAGACCTCGATCATGTGCTTGGTTATGTTCATCATCAGCAGTTGTTGACTCCGGTCGAATCATTGCGCAGCCTGTTATTTGAAATTCCATTTGTCCCGGAGACAATGAGTGCCAAGGATCTGATGTTAAACCTGATCCGGGAAGAAAACAGCATCGCTTGTGTGGTAGACGAATTCGGCGGCACCGCCGGTATTATCACGCTTGAAGATATTCTCGAGGAGATTTTTGGTGAAATCGAAGATGAACATGACGAGGAAGAATTTACCGATCAGAAAATCAACGATAACGAGTATCAATTCTCGGGACGCCTGAAGATTGATTATCTGAATGAAAAGTATCCCGAGCTGCAATTACCTGAAGGAGACTATCATACGCTTTCGGGATACCTCGTAATGACATCCGGGATTATTCCTGACGAGGGAGACGTGATCGCGCTCGGTCACTACAAGTTCATTTGTGAAGCTGTCACGGATAAGAAAATTGAGACGATCCGGGTCATACGAATGACACATGCCGAATAGCGTTTTTTGTTTTCTATTAAGGAATATTGTAAGAATGCGCAGGAAGTAATACGCCACTGAAAACTGGTTCTAAACCGGCGATCCGTTTCCTAACTGATAAGGAACGTTTCTCTCACATTTTTAGCGATCCGTTTCCTAACTGATAAGGAACACTTCCTCCCTTTTTAGCGATCCGTTTCCTAACTGATAAGGAACGCTTCCTCCCTTTTTTTGCGATCCGTTTCCTAACTGATAAGGAACGGCTCTGTTACGGATAATCACTATCACTTCCCTTATTCAATTCCCCATTCTGTTGCCAGAGTGGTAGGTCTGATTGAGTGAATGTCCAGTTATTGCATCTCTCTACTGCACACTTATTGATATGCACACAACACGATTTTGATGGATTGTCGCTTAGGGAAACTGAATTCTTAAGAACTGTTTTGTCGATGATTTTATTAGAATTACGTGCTATGCTATTCAAGACTCGTAGATGATCAAAATGATGTCTAACTTGTGCAAACAATGATTAAACTCAGAAACTACTCAATCCTTTGTATATGTGATCCGATAGATCGCGTTTGCATAGTCATCAGACACAAGCATGGATCCATCAGGGAGATGTTCCAGATCTACAGGACGACCCCATGCCTGATCGCCTTGCAGCCATCCTTCAGCAAAGGACTCATAGGACACAGCGCGGGTGTTGTCTTCGACACGCACCATCATCACCCGGTACCCGATCGGCTTCGAACGATTCCATGAACCATGCTCTGCAATGAGAATCTGGTTCTGATATTCTGCCGGAAACATCGATCCATGATAAAATTCCATCCCTAATGGTGCGACATGTGGACTTAGCTTTTGTGCCGGTGGAATATAATCACTGCACGATTTCCCCTTGCCCAGGTTTGGATCGAGGAAATCACCCTGATGACAGAATGGATAACCGAAATGCATCCCTGTCTTCGGAGCATAGTTGAGTTCGCAGGCGGGCATATCATCACCAAGCCAGTCGCCGCCATTGTCTGTGAACCAAAGTTCTTTCGTCACCGGATGCCAATCGAAACCAACAGTATTACGTACTCCATGCGCGATGATTTCGCGCTGCTTCGTCTCCACATTCAACCTTGTGATAGACGCGTAGATGTCGTCCTTGGACAGACAAATATTACATGGTCCACCAACAGGAATGTAGAGCCAGCCATCAGGACCGAAGGCGATGTATTTCCATCCATGGTGCTCTTTGTCCGGATATTGATCATACACAAGTTCCGGTTTTCCGGGATGTGCGAGTTTAGATTCGATGTCATCCCAGACCCATACTTTATCTATTTCCGCAAAATAGAGGTCGCCCTCATGGAAGGCCACACCATTCGGCATCTTTTTTCCTGAGATCAATGTGTACTTCTTATCCACTTCAAAGTCACTATTTGTATCCTGCAGAGCATAGACATTTCCTGCATCGCGCGTACTGACAAACAAGGTGCCGTTTGGGGAGAGCGACATGGACCGGGCATTTTCAATCCCTTGTGCATATATGGCGATTTTGAATCCGGGAGGGAGCTTTATCTGATGAAGTGGGAGAGTAGCGGATGATGCAGATGCTGTCTCTTGTGTGGAGTCAGCAGTTTTTGGTTGACATGCAGTGACAATTGCACACACCAGGATAGAGTTGAGAAGTTGATGAAGCATATTTAAAGAGCAGCTAATTATTTCTGAGAATTAAACAATCGAGTATTAAGAATGAGGAATAGAGAATCAAGAATTCTTCTTCTCACATATTCCTCCGATACTGCCCACCCACCTCATACAATGCATGCGTGATCTCACCGAGCGTACAATACTTCGTCGCCTCCATCAAAGCTTCAAACAAATTCTCATTCCTGATGGCTGATTGCTGAAGATGCGAGAGTCTTGATGTTGCACTGGGAGTGTTTGCGTCATGAACCCCTTTCAGCCGTGAGATCTGCAAGTCTTTTTCTTCCCGGGTAGAACGGATTACTTCACGGGGCAATACGGTAGGTGAACCTTCCTTGGATAAAAATGTATTGACGCCTATAATTGGGTAGCTTCCGTCATGTTTCAGTGTTTCATAATACAGGCTTTCTTCCTGGATTTTACTCCGCTGATACATGGTCTCCATTGCACCAAGCACACCTCCTCGCTCTGTTATGCGATCAAATTCAGTGAGCACTGCTTCTTCCACAAGATCTGTCAGCTCTTCAATAATGAATGATCCCTGTAATGGATTCTCATTCTTCGCCAGGCCGAGTTCATGGTTGATGATGAGTTGAATGGCCATTGCCCTGCGGACACTCTCTTCAGTAGGAGTCGTGATGGCTTCGTCATACGCATTGGTGTGCAGGCTATTGCAATTGTCGTAGATTGCATAGAGCGCTTGCAATGTTGTGCGGATATCGTTGAATGAAATCTCCTGCGCGTGTAAGGAGCGACCGGAAGTCTGCACATGATACTTCAGCATCTGAGATCGTTCGTTCGCCAAATACTTGTATTTCATTGCTTTGGCCCAAATACGTCTTGCAACACGTCCAATCACGGCGTATTCAGGATCAATCCCATTCGAGAAAAAGAAAGAGAGGTTCGGCGCAAAGTCATCGATATCCATTCCTCTCGATAAATAATACTCTACATAGGTAAATCCATTCGAAAGTGTGAAAGCAAGTTGCGTCACCGGGTTAGCCCCTGCTTCCGCGATGTGATATCCTGAGATAGACACAGAGTAGAAATTGCGTACCTGCTTTTCAATAAAATACTGCTGTACATCTCCCATGAGTCGTAATGAGAACTCAGTGGAGAAAATACAGGTGTTCTGCGCCTGATCTTCTTTGAGAATATCCGCTTGTACTGTGCCGCGCACGGATGAAAGCGCACGGGCTTTACAAGATTGATATGCTTCCGCATCGAGAACTTCATCTCCGGTAATGCCAAGCATCATTAAGCCTAATCCATCATGACCTACCGGAATTTCAGCATCATAGGCCGGTCGTGAAAGCCCGCGATCATCGTATTTCTTTTTCTTAGTTGATTCAACCTTCGATTCAAGCTTATGCTGTCTGATATACATCTCGCATTGTTGATCGATGGCGGCATTCATGAAGAACGCACAGATCGTAGCGGCCGGTCCATTGATGGTCATCGAAACTGAAGTCTTGGGATCGCAGAGGTCAAAACCTGAATACAATCTTTTGGCATCATCCAGGGTGCAGATACTGACCCCACTGTTGCCCACTTTGCCATAGATATCCGGACGGATTGCCGGATCTTCTCCATATAATGTCACTGAATCAAATGCCGTAGACAGCCTTTTTGCAGGCATATCCAGTGAGACATAATGAAAGCGTCGATTTGTTCTCTCCGGTCCTCCTTCTCCTGCAAACATCCGCGTTGGATCTTCGCCACTGCGCTTGAAAGGATAGACACCGGCGGTATAAGGAAACTGCCCCGGTACATTCTCCTGCATATTCCAACGCACGATCTCTGCCCAGTCTTTGAATTTCGGCAGGATCACTTTTGGGATCTTTGTATGAGACAATGATTCATGGATCGTAGGCACGTGTACTTCTTTGCCGCGTACTGTATAGATGTACTCTTCACCTTCATAAGAAGCCTTACGTTGGTCCCATTCATTTAAGATGCGTTGCACATCACTCTCAAGATCTTTTTGTAAATCCCTGAATGCTGACTTCAATTCCTCCAATGTGGAATCAGCTACCCGACCCTGTAATGTTCTTATCGCAATATCAAGTCCATACAACTTACCTGCAAGAGCCGCCTGATCCTTGACGGTGTTGTCGTAGTGTCTGTTGTTCTCAGAGATCTCAGAAAGATAGCGTACGCGTTCAGGTGGAATGATGTAAATTTTCTCACTCGCCCCTTCTTCTAATCCGGATGTACCCTTGAAGGCATTGTCAAACTTCTTATTGAGTATCCGGATCACACAATTGTACAATGCGTTCATCCCCGGATCATTGAATTGCGATGCAATTGTTCCAAATACAGGGAGAGTTGAAGTCTCCGCATCCCATAGCTCATGATTGCGCCGAAATTGCTTCTGCACATCACGCAACGCATCCTGCGCACCACGCTTATCAAACTTATTGATAGCTACGACATCCGCAAAATCCAGCATGTCGATCTTCTCCAATTGGGATGCTGCACCATAGTCAGGAGTCATGACATAGAGTGACATGTCCGAATGATCGACGATCTCCGTATCCGATTGCCCGATTCCCGAGGTTTCAAGGATGATAAGATCGAATCCTGCGACTTTCAACACATTCAATGCCCCTTGCACATGCAGAGACAAAGCAAGATTCGATTGTCGTGTGGCGAGTGAACGCATATACACATTGGGATGGGAGATAGAATTCATGCGGATACGATCTCCGAGTAGCGCACCACCTGTCTTTCGCTTAGAAGGATCTACTGAAATAATTCCGATTGACTTATCCTGGAAGTCACGGATAAATCGTCGCACGAGTTCATCAACAAGACTTGATTTGCCCGCTCCCCCTGTTCCCGTGATGCCAAGTACAGGCACATGCGTCTTTGCAACCTCGTTTCGTATCGATGCAACGAGATCAGCATGCAGATCAGGAAAATTTTCCAATGCTGAGATGGTACGTGCAATCGACAAAGGTTTCTCAACAGAAAGCGCCGTTGCCTGTCCATTCAAACTGAAGCCCACTGGGAAATCACACTCCTTGAGCATATCATTGATCATACCCTGCAAGCCCATCCTTCGCCCATCGTCTGGCGAATAGAGCCGTGTGATCCCATATGATTCAAGTTCCTTAATCTCAGAAGGCAAGATGGTCCCGCCCCCACCACCGAAGATTTTGATATGACCTGCTCCACGTTCTTTCAGTAGATCATGGATGTATTTGAAAAATTCGTTGTGGCCTCCCTGATAACTGGTAATTGCAATTGCCTGCACATCTTCTTCGATCGCCGTCTCTACGATTTCCCTTGCAGACCTGTTGTGACCAAGATGGATCACCTCAGCCCCGGAGCGTTGCATGATGCGGCGCATCAGATTGATTGCGACATCGTGTCCATCGAAGAGCGAAGCGGCTGTGACGATCCTGATCTTGTGAGCAGGTTTATAGATATCCGGAACTGATACAGTGATTGCCATTGAGTCGTAAAGGTACGCTTGAGACGGTAAAACAGGTAACATCGGCGAAACCGGTTAAGCCGGTAAAACGGGAAAAACCGGAAAAGCTGGTAAAAACTGTAAAGCCGGGAAAGACGGTAAAGCTGGTATTACAACTCACTTACCGTCTGCTTTCCCTGACGGTAAGCGAGCGAACCTAAGAACCCGCGGCTTTAGCCGCATCTCTTTCACACTCCGGATTCCCCGATTTCTCCGATTTCCTCTGCTTTCTCTATCCTCTATTTCCTCCCTACCTCTGCATCGCGCAACACCTCTGTAAACTCGCTCAGCATCATCGCCGTCGCTCCCCAGATCAGATGCCCATTGACATTGTAACAAGGTACCTCTGGTAAAATCTGTCCATCCATAAGAGGAATATGGGCAAGGACCCGTGTCTCGTGTTTGAGAAATATATCTATCGGTACTTCAAGGATAAGTTCAACTTCGGATTCTTGCGCGTGCCATCCGGAGTATTGGTGTAGGTATGCGACAATTGGATAGACAAGATGATTACTGACAGGGATATGCAGACTTGTAAGCTGTCCTAATGTGGTGATGGATTCTACTGGACTGCCAATCTCCTCGAAACTTTCTCTGAGTGCAGTCTCTTTGAGTGACTCATTACGCATGGCACGACCGCCGGGGAAACTGATCTGCCCTGCATGCACATCGCCCTGAATTGACTTTCTTCGGATCAGAACTACATGCCACGTGCTTGCCTTCTCGAAAAGCAAAACGAGCACTGCCGCTTTACGCACATCTGCGCGTATAGACATGCTGGCAATACGGCTGAGATGAGCCATCCGAAATTGGTACTCTTTACCGGGTAATGGTAGCTTGAGTTGATCTCCCAAATGGCGGATCAGAACAGGAATATCCATTTTGGAATGTGATTGTCCTGAAGTCACTTGCGTACCCCTGGCTTTAAGTGTCAGCCCGGCCTTGATTTATTTCACTTTACCGTTAGACTTATTGGATACCTGGAGGTAATTTTCTAGTGCCATGGACATCGACGGCACATTCGGTGCGGGAGCATGTACATTGAGTATAAGACCATACTCGATCACCGCGTCACAGGTACTTTGTCCATAGGCAGCGATACGCGTCTCGTTTTGTTTGAAATCCGGGAAGTTTTCAAAGAGAGATTTGATTCCGAGTGGACTAAAGAAGACGAGCATGTCATAGGTAATATCCGCAAGATCAGACAAGTCGCTACTTACAGTACGATACATCAAGGCCTCCTGATACCTGATGTTCTTTTCATCGAGAAATGAAATGATCGGTTTGCTTCCGAGATTAGAGCAGGGGAGAAGGAATTGATCATTGTCCCGATGGCGCAACAGATAGGTCGTCAGATCCTGGATATCACGCGTACCTGCGAAGACTTTCCGCTTCCGGTAGATAATAAATTTCTGAAGGTAATTGGCAATCGCCTCACTCAGGCAAAAATATTTGGTGTCCGGCGAAATTTTGATCCGCATCTCCTCACACATCCGGAAATAATGATCGACTGCGTTTTTACTCGTCATGATCACAGAAGGAAATGTCTCGGGGCGGATACGGGCTTTTCTAAATTCTTTTTCAGGGACTCCTTCGACATGAATAAACGTCCTCCAATCCACAGCGATCCCATATTTCTGCGAAAGCTCATAGTATGGCGACCTTTCAGGTTTGGGCTGATCGACAAGGATCGTATTAACGTGTTTGAGTTGTCCACGAATTTGAGCGGCAGAAGAATCAGGCATACTTATGTGACCTATTATCAGCTAGTTATGAAAGAATTTTACCAACGTGAACAAGGGTAAAATTTCAACGGCGCAAAGATAGATAAAAAAGCGAAAGGGATTTGTACCTATCATTGATCCACTGATCAGGAGTCCGCGGAACTGACGCATCAGATAGACCAGGCCGCACAGGACAATCCCGCTTACCGCAATTGCCCTGTACATGCCGTCCGGTCCAAACGCGAGAAATAAATTGACCGGGAGCAGACCGACGCCCAACAGGATATTGTGCAAGAGAATACTAAAGCTGAAATGCGACGTTTCCTTCGTCATTGGATAGGTGCTACCCAGTATGCTCAGCGAGAGATGCCTGAGCAGATACACCACTGTGACGAGACCTATGCACGACCATACGGACTGAAATATCCATGCTGTCCAACCAAACTCATGACCCAGGAAATACATGAACATGCCCCCGTTCAGAAAGAAAATGACATAGATGGTATAGTAGAGGTATTGAGTAGTAGCAAATCGCTGCTCCCGATAGAGCAGTGCTGAAAGGTTCTCATTGAGCGCTGCGCGATAGATTTTCTGTAACAATTCCCGGTTCAAACTCATTCCCCATGCGAGCAGAGAGAAGGCGACACCGAATAAGAGCACGAATACCAGCGGTGTTTCTTTAGGTGCAGGTTGCGAACTGATAACTGGAGGGATCACAATGGCGTCGGTTTTTTCTTCCGTGGTGGTCTTTTCTTCAGCTATCGCTAATGAATCGGTATGCCTCAAACCATCCCCCTTTATCACGGCAGTTCTGTGTTCTGCCGTATCTGTCGTCGCACGCATCTTGTGGGTATCAACAGGATTAATTTCCGGAGTGGTGACTGCCGAGGCTGGAATGACAGTTTTGGAAGTCTCCGATTTTGAAGGAGCCACGCGAGCTGTTGAACCAACCGTATCTTTTCTCCATAAGAGTTCAAATGGATTCGGGTTTTGTGCAGCCAAAGTCTGTACAATGCACATCATCCATACTACTGCCACGATCAGGTTGGGTCGCATCGCTGTGGGCAAAGGTATAGAATGTGGGATAACGAGAGTTGCGAGTTGAAGGAATTTCGGATCTCGGATTTCGGATTGCAGATTCGAGGATCAGTGTTTTGAGTTCGAGATGGTTTTCTCTCACTCTCTCACCTTCTCACCTTCTGTTTTTCACTGAAACTCCAACCTGCTCCAATTCCTCTTCAGCAAATAGCCGCTGACCAGGGCAAGTACCAAAGCTATCATGCCAGCAATGTGTTGTCCATAGATAAAATAACCCATTGAAAATAACAGACCATATACCATGATACAGCCGATCAGCATATTCCACAGTTCAAAAGTGAGAGAGACCCCTTTCTGTGATGGTGCCTTTCCGGTAATATGAATCCAACCGCGACCATGAGGCTTGATGCGCTCCACAAATCTTTGCAATGTTTCAATATTGTCGGGGGGAGTTATAATTGTGACCACGATCCATCCGATTGTCGTGATCACCACTCCAAGGACGAGCCGTTGATAATCGGGCATTTCACCCTGGTAGATAAACTGGAAATAAATGGCTACAGCAAATGAAATAAACATCGCCGCAATTTCACTGTACGCATTGATACGCCACCAGAACCATCGCAGGATAAAAATGAGCCCGGTGCCGGCACCGATTTGCAATAGAATGTTGAAAGCCTGTAGTGCATTGGTAAGAAGTAATGCAAACACGGCGCCCAATGCCATCAGGACTACTGTGGCAATCCGTCCATACAGCACGAGTTTTTTTTCATTTGCCTCAGGTGCGATGAAGCGTTTATAAAAATCATTCACCACATACGATGCCCCCCAGTTGAGATGTGTGGAAATGGTTGACATAAATGCCGCGATGAGTGCAGCAATAACAAGACCAATTAATCCTTTGGGTAAATGCGCCAGCATCGCCGAAAAAGCAACATCGTGACCGAGTTTGTCATTGGGTAATTGCTTCGGAGTAAAAGCCTTGCGTAACGACGTCAATCCTTCACTCTGGATGCGCAAAGCGTGATATCGCGCGACATCTTCCTGTGGCACATCGGTAGCATTTTGATTCACTTTTTCGGCGATCGCAACCATTTCTTCTGTCTGAAGTGTTGCGTTGGCCATTTCACGTACGGACTGATCGTCCATCGGGAACACGACAATCGAACACAATGCAATAAGAATCCACGGCCATGGCCTGAGGGCATAGTGTGCGATATTGAAAAAAATTGTAGCCCCTGCTGCATGCTTTTCATTTTTTGCTGCGAGAACACGCTGCACGATATATCCACCGCCGCCTGGCTCTGCTCCCGGATACCAGGTACTCCACCACTGCACAGCGAGCGGCATGAGGAATAAGGGAATGTAAATCGCAGGATCACTAAAGACAGGAATGAATGGAGTTTTTACACTCACATCGGGCCTACTGAGAAGATTGCTCAGGCCACCGATCTCTGGTAGTCGCAATATCACAATCGCAGCTGCTACCATGCCGATCATCGCCAGGATAAACTGAAAGAAGTCTGTGAGAATAACCCCCCGCAATCCACCCAATGAAGTATAGATCACCGTGATCACCGAACCGATGACCACCACCTGTACCGGTGTCAGACCAAGTAGTACACCGCCAATTTTTATCGCTGCCAGGGACACCGATGCCATGATCATGACATTGAAAAACACACCGAGGTAAAGTGCTCTGAATCCACGCAGAAATGACGCGGCTCTACCAGAGTAGCGCAACTCGTAGAATTCCAGATCAGTCATAATCCCTGATCTCCGCCAGAGCTTCGCGTAGACAAATACAGTCAGCATGCCGGTCAGCAGATAAGCCCACCACACCCAATTGCCGGCCACGCCATTTCTGCGTACAATGTCTGTGACGAGATTCGGCGTATCTGCTGAAAATGTCGTCGCCACCATCGATGTGCCAAGCAGCCACCAGGGCATACTGCGGCCCGAGAGAAAAAATTCGGCATAGCTTTTCCCTGCTTTGCGCGAAGCAATCACCCCGATGAGTAAAGAAATGAAGAAGAAGGCGAAAATGATGATCCAGTCGATGAGATCCAGCATGTGCGTTCAGTTTTAACAAGAAGACTCCTGAAAGGTAGGATTTGTCTCGTGAAATACGAGCACTTTGGAAAGCGGAATGTATACAGGGATGTGGAAAGGAACTGGTCGGGGGAAGAGATTTGTGTGGTTGTGAATAGTTCCGCCTTGCCAATGGTCATTTCAGAGTTTTCCTCACATCGATCTGTACCTACTCCAAACAAATGTTCTTTGACCGAGTCCACAGAACCATCAGGAGGGAAGGACGTGGTGATATGGGAAGAGTTCAGGGTGACCGCTTTTGTTCCGTCCAATTTCACCACTGTGCTACAGCCTCACGACATCTCCCATCCTCGCCACCTTGAATCCGCGTTTCAGTATCTCTTCCGTCTGTTTGCTCAGTTCATCTAAAGCGGGATTCGTATGATTCAGATGAATGAAATACAGCTTCTGTTTTTCTTCAATCGGCAGATGTTCAAAAAGGGCCATACTTTCTGTGATGAAAGGGTGGGGGATCTCTGAGATGTCCCGATCATTTATTTCCGCTGCATCATAGAAGGTGCCATCGATCAAAGCATAATCGACGTCCGCGATGGCTTCAATGATTGATGTCTCCCACTTTTCCCACTTATCGATGTCGGGGATAAACAGGGCGCGTTTGTGCGGCCCTTCGATGAGATAACCGACTGTTTCCGAAAATTCATCGCGATGAGGGACGGTAAATGGGATGATACGTAGATTGGAAGTGAGCTGCACCGCATTCTGATGCGTGAGTGAATGAAGTGTGACATTGTGCTGTGACACGAGTAGACTCCAGGGACCGTTCTTTTGCAAAAACTCCCGCATGCGAGGCATTACATAGACAGGAACCCGATCTGCATGCATCGCTTCTTTGCCGAGGTACATCAGCCCACTATAGTGTCCGATATGCGCATGTGTCAGAAAAATTCCATCAGGAGTCCTCGCCGAAACGAAATCACCGGTGTGCATCAGCATCACCATCTGTGCCGGCAGATCTGGTGTTGCTTCGAGCAGATAGCGTTTATTGTGTTGCGGATCGATGAGCCCGAGAGACACGACTTTCCTCCTCGGATCTGGCTGCGTGAAGAGTTCCTTGCAACATTGCCGCTGGCAACCAATATGTGGTGAGCCGCCATCCTGGACGGTGCCGAGGATGAGGAGGTATGGTGATGCGGTATCAACCAAATTGGTATGAGCGACAATTGCTTTTGCAATGTCTGGATTGAAGAAGACAGAGAGGAGCGGGATTACGATGTTGAGGAAGAACATTAGAATAGGATGATACTTATCACAACACAATCAATCGCACCTTACTACTTCCGAATCCAGCCACGGTGTACAGCCCTCTTCCAAGTCCACTGAGAGAAATGGGAATCGAATTAGAACCATGCGATACTGACACTTTTTGGCTGAATACAGGAACGCCAATTGCGTCGGTGATCGTCAGGGTGAAAGTTGTTTCAGTTTCACTTTCCAATGTGATTACCACCTCGCTGGTGGTCGAAGGATTTGGGAATACACTCAAGGGTACCATTCCCTGCTGAATACCGTGCATAAACTCTGTATGAGGCTTCGGTTCAGGGAGCATTTCGACAAATTGATCAGAGCAGGAGGGGAGGTCCGTACGGAGATGTGCACAGATGTTGAGAGGAAATTCAGCAATATATCCGCCGAGATCAGGACTATCCGCAAGCTCAAAACCAGGAATAGTTGTGTTCCATACCCATTTCCAACCAGGTGCAGAAGGATTGTCATATAAATCGTAGCCACGTTCGCGCATCATGTTGACATACCGTTTTAAATGGATGTCCCGGAATTGCTCGGGTCCCTGCCGTAACGTGATGACTTGTCCCGCTGATGGTCCGGGTATTTCATCCGGCGCAAAGACGGACAGAGGGTAATCGATATATGGCGAAAGACTGAACTGATTCTCTGGCCCGTGATGTGTCAGATCTCCTCCAACATGATCAGCCTTCTGATTGAGCTTTTGCACAAGAGAGATTTGTGCAGGGGTGATCTGCCCGACACCAGGTTGAAACTCAATATTCATCGGTGGATCATAGGGATTATTCTCGCCTTTATAGAATCCTACCATAAGCAGATCATAATCGGCTGTAAGATATCTGTGAGTCTGTTGATCTTCTTCCAATTCTTCTGCACTGGCCATAACGAACAATGGCTCCAGGACATGTTGTTCCGACAAGGCCACACAGTTTTTGTCGAGATCGATTGGCTGGTTTAATGAAAATGGACTTCGCCACGTACACACTTTACTATTGTCCAGTACAGGCACGAGGACAACTTCGTCATCAAGATCAGGATCATCGTCGCCTGCGTTTTTTGCATGATCGATGTACACAAGAAATTCCGATGTACAGACCTTCACTTTCAGGTGCCTCTGAAGGGTGACGCCATCAATCAGATTCTCCATCGCTTTAATATTGTAGGCATCTATTTTCTTCTTGCGCTCCTCGCCGACAAAGATCAGCGGTATTTTACTGTAGCGCTGGTTTACCGGCAGATACCCTTTCTGCGGTCCCCAGTTAGAGCTTTTGGGTTTTACATCCATTTTTTTTGTCGCAGCACCCGTTTCCAACAGGTCAAGTCCGTCAGGGTTAACAGGCCGAAGGATGACGATCGCATTCTCCTCATCTGCCACTTCAGCGTAAGCACGGGCGTGTTCCGGAAGCATCCCAGACAAGCATATCGCCTCGCCGCCAGTATGCGAGGGCTTATAGATATCAATTTTATCCCCCGGATAATAAAACACTAACGGATGATCCGGAGCAGGAAAACCATCCTGATAGAAGTGCCACATTCCTCCATTCAGCAATGCCAGCACCCTGTCCTGGATCACAGCATAACGCGGTGCATATGAGTGCAGAATATTCTCAAATACCGTCACACAATCCGGACAGTGTTTGTCCAACTCGCCGAGCTGACTTTCTACACGCACCGTACCATCGTTTTCATCATGATTAAATACCAGGAAACGCAGAGTCTCAATCATCTCTTCTTCAAAATCCACAGTCTCTTCTTCACCGAGATAGCTATCGACCAGCTCTTCAAGCTGCGGCTTGAGTAATTTCTTCCACAACTGGTCAGCGACAATCTCGGTAGGAGAGAGGTCATCGACAAAATACAGGAGCAACGGATCCGTGAGATCACCCATACCCACTTCCGCCATGAGGTATTTAAAAATGTCAAGTTCGTTGGGATATTCGAATGTACCATCGATGATATCAATGATCTGTCCACCTGTACGCATGACTTCATCGACCGAACTTTTGATGAGCTCCAGGACTTCTTCTTCGTCGAGCCCTTCGAGTTCTGGTACTGTTTGTCCGTCGTGTGTGGTTTGCGGACATAGACCGTAATCGCATAACGTCCTTTTCTCTGTCAGATAACTTTCCCGCAATGCACCGGCATAATACAGGAGCAGACTCATAAACCTGTACGTGGTATAATATACTGCATCCGGATCGTACATCGGATCCTTGAGACCACCTCTGCTTACATAACCGGCGATCGCATGGGCAGGTACTCTCGTTGTGCCGAGTACAGTAAGAGCTGTACCCTGACCCTCGGGTCCGGGAGGAGCCTGATCGAGAACTGCCTCAGAAGTTGGGGTGCTGCTCATATAATTTGCAATCACCGATGCAACCTGCCCTTCTGTCCATGCCAATGGGCTGCTGAAAACAGATTGACCTTCAAGGAAGACCTTGAACGCACCGAGGTCCGAGCCAAAATGCGTACTTGCAATGGTGATTAATCTGTTGATATCACCTTGCATCAGATTTTCCAGCCGTCGATATCCGGGTGCGGTGTTATAAAATTCTGATACATAAATGCGGGGAATGATTCCACCAAGGCTATGACCTACTATATCCACCTGCGTACATGCATATTGCAAAGAATCCCGGTAGAATTGCAGCGCTTCCTGGATTCCTCCATCATTCTCCCAGAGTACATGTGAATTGTCAATGAAAGACGATCCTTCCGTGCTACCATTCGTAGCTGCATAGTCGAGCGTAAATACTTTGTAGCCACTCAGCGAAAGTTTAGTATACATAGACATCCCACCGGCCACTGCGGTCTTCCATGCATTGTCCGGCGTATCAAACGTGCCGTGTACAAGGATCACAGGAGGTCGCACGATGGTGATGGGCCAATCGATTTCGGTAACCTGATCTCCACTGTGCGCAACGTTCACAAAGACATCAGATATGTGTATCCCGGCTGCATCCTTATCGCTTTCTTCATTTCCGGGAAAATCTTCCGGTGCGTTGAATACTGCGAAGCCATAATGCTTTCCACTGATCTCTATGGTGTTTGGACCCCAGGGCTTTTCGAGTGGAGTATCCAGGTATGTAAAATCTACAATCCCTGTTTGTGAGAACTCAGCGATCAGGACGATTTCTGACACACCATCTGATACGATGCCGGTTCTGGGGAAATCAGCCTCAAGAATCTGTACAGGCGTCAGATCGCGCACATCGTCTGCAATGCCAAGCCAGTCGACATAGAGCTGCGGATTTGCATCAATCATCCTGATACTTCGAAGAGGACTGCAACGCGCAAGAATTTCTTCCGGAGAATTACATCCCGGCATCGCAAAGGGATTGCTGATGGACACGACACCTGGAGGATTAGTCAGATAATCACATACCGCTTGTACGGCACAGTCTGAAAGGCTGCTGTTGCTTGTGATCGTCATGTCACGGCCAATGGTCGAAAGACGAGAAAGTCCACTGAGTGATTGCAGGTTATTATTGAACCTCACAATAAAATTTCCTCCGACAGATTCCAGCCCCTCAAGTCCGGTTAAGTTTATCAAGCCATCCATATCACTGAGGATCAAAGCAGCGCTCACCGATTTGAGCGACTCAAGACCGATTAAACTGGTGACGGAACGATTGAGGAACAAACTCAGGCCATCGGGATAGAATGCTGTCACATCAGGATCCCCTCCTACCTGCGTAAGACTCGACAATCCGATAAAACTTGTCAGTGCAGGGTTGTTTCCAATGTAGAGTTCAACACCCACACTTTCGAGATGCTCCAGGCCAAGGATGTTTTCCAACGCGGTATTTACGTCGATGATAAGTCCTTGCGGTAATGCGGTGATGCCTTGTAGACCATTGAGGGATTGTAGGTTAGCATGCTGCACGATGCCGATTCTCGGTGCTTGCGTGAGATTCTGGAGGCCAGAGAGATCCGTGAGCAGATCGTTGTCATTGATCCAAAATGTGTTGCCAACAGAGGTAAGGGAGCGCAGACCCTGTAAGTCCACGAGGCCCTGATTGTGCTCAATCCAGAGATAGCCAGGGATAGAAGTAATCTGATGCAATCCTTCGAGTGAAGTAAGCGCATTGCAATCTCTGATGATAAGATTTCCGGTTTCGATAGTTGTGAGTTTCGAGAATGCGGTGATGTCTGCAAGTTGTTGATGCAAACGGATGTCGATCGAACCAATTGATGAGAGGTTTTGAATACCATTCAGGCTGATGAGACTATTATTCTCATAGAAATTGAGTTCACCGACAATGGCCGTCATTGATTCAAGTCCGGAGAGATCTGTCAGGGAAGTATAAGAAATCGACAATGCTCCAACTTGTGTCAATGCAGAGAGTCCATTGAGATTGATGACATTCTCACCGCTGATGATGAGTTGCCCTTCGATCACCGTACATCCATAGGTGGGTAAAAAAGAATCCACCTGCGCCTGCGTCACCAGAGAGATGCTGAAGCATTGCGCATGACTCTGAATATTCCAAAATAGGAGAGTGGAAAAAAGTACGAGTGTTGAGTGTAATCGTTCCATGATCGGGATGAAGCTTTGAACGCGTGTTCAAAATACCAAATCCCGGAGAAAACGCAAGGACGATGAGGTATGGGGTGTGTATAACAAACTGTACGAACATTAGCAAATGCAGCAGGCACAATAAATCAATTTCCGTTGGCTTTCCGCGAGCGCAGAAGCTACTCTGCGGACTGCGTCCGACGAAGGCGACTACGTCCGCCGAAGACGGAGGCGCTAGCCAGCGGAAATGTGAACAACAACCCCACATACGGGGGCTTCAGCCCCGAACCGGATTCGAGCAACAGTGCAATATGTGATCTACACCTCTCGAAGATATTGCTGGTCATATTTCAATCATTCCCTACCTTCATTCCAACACCAGACTTACATTATTTTTCCGAACCAAAATGATATACACATGAAATGGCCTTTCCTTATTCTCGCTCTCATTACTGCAAACACAGTCTCTGCTCAGGAATCTCAGGAGATTTCCACCGGGGCGGGGTATAGTCTTCAGAGCTTTGTCAACCTTGGCGCGGGTACTGAAGTGCAAGTAGCGAATAATGCATGGGACATCGCTTTCTCCGTGACTCCTGATGATGCCGGCGTCTTCATCAACGAAAGCGTAGGATCGGCTTCCGGACTCCTGGCTATCGAGGCGTACTATACACTATCCACAGATTTTTCCACAGCGCCAGATCAGGGGATTTTTGAGCAATTCCCGCAGATGAACCTGGAAAAAACCTGGTCGTATGGGGCCTTGAATGAAATACGAAATCCTGACGATGCTGACGACTATGGATGGGGATATCTCAACCCTGAGACCCAGGAAATAACCGGCGAATATGTCTTCGTGATCAGACTTCGCGATGGCGACTACCTTAAGTTGCAAGTCCAATCGTTGATCGACGGAGTCTTCACTTTTCGCTATGCCAACTTCGATGGTTCCGGCGAAGAGACCAGG
>DATDQA010000133.1:0-7561 GCA_035292505.1 Saprospiraceae bacterium
GGCCACACTGTGCCCGCGACATTGACGCCACAACGCACATGCTACTGATAACGATTAGGGTATAGAAGATTCGACGAGTATCATTCATAGGTGCAAGCTAAAATTCCTGGAGAAATAAGGCAGCCAGCCCCAATTTCTGCATATCGAGGGGCGTTATCTCACGCATCCCGCCGGATCAAGAAAGGATCTGCCCACTTCGGTTGTGTGATTCTCCCGTTGAGGAGGTTTAGTTTGGAATACGAGGGTTGGATGATGAATCTTTGCTCATGAAATCATTACGGAATACAGAATTGCAAATCGATAGCCCATACACAAAAAGTATCGCCATGAAAAATCCAATATCTACAATCGCGACCTTAGGTTGCGTCGTTGCACAAACGTACGGCCAGGTTACAGTCGGATCCAGGATGGAAACATCCCCGACTGTAACTCCTGGCACTAGTTTTCTTTTATGGTAAAAATTCAAATAAAAAATGCCCTTTCCCATGAATACGTCCACCCATGAGCTTACAAGAAGTCGCGTCAAACAGACATATGTGATCGTTTCATTTGCCCGCAACGTCCGTAGCAGTTCTTCAGCCAGATCAACAAATCATTCGGGGATGGATGTGCTCAGAAGATCAATAAAACCTATGCTAAATGTATTCTCACAATTCAGATTTCAAACTGTCATAAGATACTTTATCCGATTCAACCAATCAAAGACGTTCATATTAGGTCTTTTCTTCACAGCTACCGCACTATTGACAAGTTGCACACCACGATTTGGATGTTATTACGGGATGAGAGAAACCCAGGTGACCCCAAAAGTATATTCTCAGGATTTGGCTGATTGTAAAGTGCCTGTTGTAGAGATTATTAATTAGGTAAGATACAGGGTGTATCGGGACCCACATTAACCACTATTTTACTGAGGAATTTGCCAGGAATTGCTTCCAGAATAACATGTACTCACCGAAGGGTGATATTTATCATCACACGCCCTGATCTTGAACGCTCCTTGTTCGTCTCGTTTAGTCCTAACTTGGCCATCGCGCGATATTCTCCATTCCCTGCAAAAGTCATTAAACCCAATAGAGTGTGCGCGAAAACCTATACATGAAAAAGTACTCAATAAACTTAGTTCCCACAATACACCAAAGGAAAGCAGCCCATATTCATGTTTCAGAAATCGATGATCATGATCTTCTTGTTGTTGCTGTCGCACGTTATTATGGCGATGACGATGCGCCAATCATGCAGAAGACGAATAAGAAACATGTGATAAGGCAATTTTTGTAAAGAATGCCCGTTCTCAAGCTTGAAGAACGAACAACGACCTATCAAATTAAGCCATAGTCATTATTATAGGTAAGTCAGGCTAAAGTAAGGCCGACAAGTACGTCCGGATTTAGCCATTTTCGGTAAAATTTAAGCAGACGTCGCTATCTCATTTCCCATGCCTTTTACCGGATCAAGAGGAGCTATGTCCGCATCGGAGCCGGGTTTCTTCCAATTGCAGATTTCTTTTGGAGCACGGGCATTCGACTATAATCTTTGAGGCATAAACCATAATGAATAAAAAAAACGTTTACTCACAGTTTTAAAATCAATCACTATGAAAAATTTATTATCCACAATCGCAATATTGAGTTGCGTTATTGTACAAACGTACGGCCAGATTACAGTCGGACTCAGGGTAGGAAAATCCCCGAATGTAACTCCTGGTACAAGTTATCTCTTTGTAAATCGTCAGGATCTGTTCAATGAGAGCCTCTTTAATATAGAACAGGTCCAGTATTCCGAACAGTTTGGCTTCATGGCTCGCTTTGATCACGGAGCCTTCTGGTTTATGTCAGAATTCATGTATGGTCGGAGTACAGCACAGTACTCTCTGATCCATATACGTGAAATCAGCGATGGCCAATCGGTGAAAATGAATGCAAGACGCTCATTTTTCGAGCTCCCTATCTCTGCCGGAGTATCACTGGGTATGATTGAAGTGTTTTCAGGATTTTCTGTAGCACATGATTTCGGATTTAAGAATGAGTTAGAACAAATGGAAGGCTATCGTACTTCTACGCCTGCATTGCGTGCTGGGTGGCATTCAGGGATCGGTGTGAATTTCGGTCATGTACTGATCGATCTTCGCTATCAGCAGGAGTTTCGCAACTATGGCGAAGGACAGTTTATCCATGGACAAGAACTCCTTTTGAAAAACGCACCAGGTCGTTTCTTGATGACAGCAGGATTTCGGATTTAAGGTTTCAAAAGCAGACTCAACAATACCGATATAATTGTCCGCGAATTATGCAGACAATTAAGAGAAGTAGATTTCTATTTTGTATAAAATGAATTCAATACTATCATGAAATACTTCATTCAAATTCAACACACAAAAACTTTAATGATTGGTCTTTTGATTTCAATGGCCGCTTTGCTCACAAATTGTGCACCGAAGTCTGGTTGTTTCTTCAGTATGACTGAAACGCAGTCGACTATGCCAAACATATGTACTCAGAATTTGGCAGAATGCAATGTGCTTGTTGTAGAAGTCACAGCCGACAGCAGATAAGGATATCGGGTTATCAGGACATCCGTTAATGACTATTTTCAAATCCCTTGAGACTTTAGAATAGCCTGCATAATCAAATTCGATGAGAGTAGGATTGATATTTATCATCACCTGAAATGATCTTGAAAAGCCCAATGTTCTCCTCGCTTTGTCGTAACTTTCGTCGCGCATCTGATTTTCCCCCAGGTGCCCTGCAGAGTTATTTTACAGGATAAGCCTCATAGGGTCAGCGCGAAAAATTACGAAACCAATACATGAAAAAGGTACTCAATAAATTATTCTCTACAAGGGCAGCAGGCCTCTATATCCTATTATTTGCAATCTCGATCGGGGTAGCCACATTTATCGAAAACGACTTTGGGACAAGCTCAGCCCAAAAAGTCATCTATCGTTCCTGGTGGTTTCAACTCCTTCTGTTATTCTTCTGTATCACACTTGTTGTCAATATTTTCCGGTTCCGGATGATACAGCAGAAGAAATGGCCGATTCTCACCTTTCACACCGCGATGATCGTGATCCTCCTCGGTGCTGCAGTCACACGATACTTTAGCTATGAGGGTATGATGCATATCAGGGAGGATAGTTCCTCCAATGAGTTTGTCTCTTCTGAGACATATCTGAAATTCCAGATCCGGCAAAACAATAAAACATACCGTTTCGATGAAGAGGTCTACTTCGCAACATTGGGGAAAAATACATTCAGGGAACATTACCAACTGGGCAATGAGCTGCTGGAAGTGGAAGTCACCGATTTTGTACCCAATCCAGACAGGGTACTAAAAGACACTCCTGATGGACCACCAATTCTCAAAGTAGTGATAGGTGGCGAACAAGGACGTGAAGAGTACTTCCTGCGCTATCATGATGTGCTTCCTCTTCCTGGTGCAAGATTCAATTTTGGTACTGTGGAACAGGAAAGGTCAATCAACATCATCTTTCGCAATGACTCTTTGCTGTTCAAAGCACCGGTTGTGATGACACAGATGCAAATGGCCACACAGCGACGCGATACGATGGCTGCAGGTGTCTATCATCCAATGATGCTGCGCTCATTGTATTCGGGAGATTCGGTGAATTTTGTGATCGGCGATTTTACACCACATGGTGAAATTGCGATGATTTCGTCTTCATCGAAAATGAAAAATGAAAGCATTGCTTCTGTTGGCTTGCGTATTTCAAATGGACGTGAGAGCGATTTCGCTTACGTGTACGGGAACAAAGGCATGGAAGGTCAACCGCAGCAAGTACACCTCGGCAATATGCATATCGCTGTCGCCTATGGTGCAAGACGTGTGCAGCTCCCTTTCTCCATCAGGTTGCGCGATTTTATTATGGACCGCTATCCGGGTACAAACAGCGCTTCATCGTATGCCAGTGAAGTGACTCTTGTCGATCCCAGAAATGGCGTCGAACGTGATCAGCGTATCTTTATGAACAACATCCTCAATTATGATGGGTTTCGTTTTTTCCAATCTTCTTATGACCAGGATGAACTCGGCACTGTGTTAAGTGTCAATCATGATTTCTGGGGTACATGGATTTCGTATATCGGATATGCATTACTTACGCTCGGAATGCTTCTGACGTTATTCAGTAAGAAGAGCAGATTTTCCGATCTATCCATGAAACTCAAAAACCTGCGTGCACCAGCTCAGACTTCACCTGCTTATCTCATCGGTGCACTCATCTTCCTGAGCACGGGATCGTTAAACGCAAATTCTATCAACGAATACGGAACATCTGCAATCAATAAAGAACATGCTGTGGAATTCAGCAGGCTGGTCGTACAGGATCACAAGGGCAGGATGAAACCCATGCATACCCTTGCGGGTGAAGTCCTCAGAAAGATTGCACGGAAGGAAAATATGTATGGTCAGTCGGCAGAGCAGATTTTCCTGGGCATGACGATATACCCTGAAGAGTGGGCAAGAGTTCCACTTATCAAAGTGAGCAAGGATGAAGAGATCCGGAAGATCCTCAATATTCATGGTGAGCTGGCGGCGTTTGATGATTTCTTTAGTCAAAGCGGTCAATACATCCTGAAAGAGTATGTGCGCAAATCCTATAGCCTCGAACCAATCGACCGCACCATGTTCGATAAAGAGCTGATCAAACTGGATGAGCGGGTGAATATCTGCAACATGGTATTTTCAGGCAGTTTCATGCGCATTTTTCCCTTTCAGGGATCTCAAACCGATGAATGGTATTCCCCGGCAGATGTCCATAAGCATTCTGAATTACCTGCGAATTCTTTTGTGAAAAAATTCTTCCAGGCGTATGTCCTAACTGTCCAGGAAGCGATGATCAATAATGATTGGAATCTCGCAAATGAGTTGCTCACTGAATTGTCATTGTATCAACATGAACACGGCAGTGATCTTACTCCGGCGCAACGTAAGATTGATATGGAGATCCTGCTCAATAAGTCGAATGTGTTTGCGCAGTTGGGGAAATATTATGGACTGCTGGGACTAGTATTTCTTTTCGTCTTCTTTGCGAAGGTGTTCAATCACAATCTGAACATGAAGTGGCCGATGCGCATTGCGCTTGGTCTACTTGCTGCATGTTTCCTGATGCATACGTTTGGTCTTGCGACACGCTGGTATGTTTCCGGTCGTGCCCCCTGGAGCAATGGATATGAATCGATGATTTACATTGGCTGGACCACAACATTGGCCGGTCTCTTGTTTGGACGCAAGTCAATGGGAGGGCTTGCAGCTACATCTGTACTTGCCTCTACCATCCTCATGGTGGCTTCATTGAGTTATCTCGATCCGGAGATCACACCTCTTGTACCAGTGTTGAAATCATATTGGCTGACGATTCACGTCTCAATGGAAGCAGGTAGTTATGGATTTCTCATGTTAGGGGCTATCGTTGGTGTATTGAATCTATTGCTTATGAGCATTCGTACCCAGGGGAATGAAGTCCGCGTCATGCGTACGATCAAAGAGATGTCATACATCAGTGAGATGACACTTATTGGTGGCCTGTTTATGATCAGTATCGGCACTTATCTCGGTGGTGTCTGGGCAAATGAATCCTGGGGCAGATATTGGGGATGGGATGCAAAGGAGACCTGGGCTCTTGTGACAATTCTTGTCTATGCCTTTATTCTACACATGCGTTTCATACCAGGACTTCGGGGTTTATATGCATTCAATGTTGCTTCATTGTTTGGTTTCGCATCTGTGATGATGACATACTATGGTGTCAATTATTATTTGTCCGGGCTGCATTCATATGCGGCAGGTGATCCTGTACCGATCCCATCGGCAGTGTATATCACAGCATCGTCATTGTTGGCGTTAAGTCTTGTGGCATATTGGAAGTGGAGGGGGATGAATAAGTAGACAACTTCTTTTTCGCACCCTGCCAAAGGTCTTTACCTTACTTTGGTGAGGCTTCCTATTTCAAACCTTTTGGCTGACTTCGACGTTTTCGGCGCCAGGGTGATACTCTTTGCCTTAGACTCCTCCTGCGGGTTAATTCAGTAATTTTAATCATTATCAAAGCTCTGATATTCATTGAGTGCATGCTTTGTTGTGTCACATGTCTTGCACAACAATACCCGTTTGTGTACTATACACCCAGGGATGGCCTGGTCAATAGCAGGGTACGGAGTATCAAGCAAGACAGCAAAGGCTGCATGTATTTCATCACCTATGGCGGTCTCAGTGTGTATGACGGTGTAGCGTTTAAAAACTATGGGCAACAGGAGGGCCTTGCCAATGAATTGGTAAATGATATCCTGGAAATTTCACCCGATTCGTTTTTGATTGCTACGAATGCGCATGCTCTGAATACACTGGTTGATGGCAAGGTTGGTAATCATCTGACATCTGACAATTTTTACCCGCTTATCAACAAATTTCTGAAAAGCAAAGACGGAGATTTCTATTTCCTCAGCGATGACGGGTTATATCAATTGATGGAGAACAGATTTACGAGACTTCCATTGCTGGATAAGCAAGGCGAGGAAATAGGACAGAATCTTAATGATGTTACAGAATGGAATCAATTCCTGTTACTTATTCCATGGAGCCTTTCACAGAAAGATAAACTGATCATTTATGATACTGAAAAGCGAAGTGTCGTTGGAACAATTACTGACAAGACAATTACGAGTACAGCGGTAACCCCAAAGGGAGAATTATGGTTGAGTTCAATTGATGGGATAGAATCGCTTGATATTTCCGCTTTGATGAAAGGAACAATTTTGCTTAACCCTGTTCATGTCGGAGAAGACGATAAAAAATGGAATGCATCCCTCTATGTGGACTATCACGGAGATACCTGGGTATTTGGCAACAATGAGGTTTTGTATCTCTCTTCTTCAGGTGAGGATCAAATATTTTCTGGTGCCCAGGGACTTAAGACAAATAATCTGTCAGATATTTTTTTGGACAGGGAAGGAAATACATGGATGGCGTCTGATGGAAATGGTATCATAAAAATGCCGGGGAATAGCATTCAAATCTCAGGTGATCTGGTCTCTGGAACCCCAAACAATATCAGTGCGTTCTGCCATCATTTAGATACAACATGGGTTTTCAACATTACCGATAATTCCTTTTACCGTATCCACAACAAACAACTCACTGTATTTTCATTAGGAATCATACCAACATATGTGGGTAATATTTACATCGATGGTAACGCGCTCTATTTTACAACCAGTGATAAACTTTATCGCATCGTCAGCAAAAATATGTCCGCGTCGTACATGCACCCTATCGAAATCCTGTTGGGAGGAATGTCGAGCATTATAGAAATCGGCTTAGGTATTATAGATCCGAATGGCGTGATTATTCAATATGTACAGCGGAGCGACAATATTTGTTTTCTGATTGCGCTCTACGATGACCAGGTTCAGATGACTCATCAGTTGAGTTATGCGTTAGATCAATTGATATTATATAAAAACACACAGCTATGGGTAGCTACCCGTGACAACCTGCTCCGCGTATACTCTTTACATCCTGAATCTCTTTCTCGATACATGCA
>DATDQA010000134.1:0-3833 GCA_035292505.1 Saprospiraceae bacterium
AGATCGGAAATATTCTGACTCTCCAGGATGACAACTACATCGAGATTACCATTCCAGGGAGGAATCTTACAAAAGAGTTTCGAGGCACGTATGTTGAGTTCGATACTATTGGAAACTATAGCTGGACGGGTGAGCTTATGACGAATGGTATACCTGCTTCCTGGGACACCACATCAACTGAGTATGGTTATTTGACGATTCTTCGACGGGAAGAACGGGTTTTTGGTGAGATCAAATTGGACACAATTTCATATCAGATCCGTGATCTTACCGATAGTCTGAATGCCTTGATTGAAATTGGAGAAGGTCAATTTGCAGAAACATGTGCAATGGTTGATTCGACAGGGTCCGGAATTCAGAATTCGAGCAGTAACACCGACTTCGAAACCCGAAGTACAACAGTATGCCCGGTTTCTATTCTTGTGCTGTATACTGAGGCTGCTGCGGAGGAGAATCCCGATATTGATGATGTTGCAGAATTGGCTTTTTTTAATACGCATCAGACTCTTAGGGTGAGCCATGTGAGCGCAATGGACTTGAGATTTATGCTCAAGGGAATAGTGGGGATAACCAATGAGGAATGGGAAGAATCTGAAGATCTAGAATTTGATCGTCTTGATGTTGCATTGGATGATGAGATTATAGATTATAGAATTGAATATAATGCCGATATCGTAGTTGTACTTACAGCATCTGTGTATGATGAGGGGGGCGGAGCAGTAACTGCGATTGGTGAAACTGAAGAAAATGACGTTGACGCGTATGCGATAGTAGAGGCTGCCGGGGCTAATGAAAGATTTTACGCATTTGCACATGAAGTGTTTCATTTATTCGGCTGCAGGCATGAGACAGAAGATCTTTGTCCAAGTATTTTTGATAATACTGAAACAATCGCGCATGGATATATTGTGAAGAAAAAACCCTTTTTGGCTCCTCAACCCACATATTACCATACTGTAATGGCCGTATGCCTTAAGGATATGGCTCCTAATCAGGTAAATCAGACAATGCATATCTCGAATCCGGAAGTAAAGTTCAAGCGAAAGGCTACCGGTAAAGATGGGACGCACTTTAATGTCCTTCAGTTGAGACAGGAAGCATGTCGAGTATCGAATTATGTTGTTACGGAGTTTCCATATGTTGCAATAGGAGGGCCTTTTGAGATATGCCCAAATGACGCTGCTTATGTTTATGCAATCATTTACGGTTCTTCGGCGCCGTATGCATATTCATGGCGTATCAGTAATGATGGGGTTAACTACGGCGATCCGATTGTGACGCAATATGGACAGCTAGTTATCGACGTACCAGATGATGTAGGTGGTGTAATATACGTGCAGCTCACTGCCGGCAATTCGAGCGGACCGATGTCGACAGCGACACATGCGATTAATATAGTCGATGATGAAGATATCTGTATCAGAAACCCAACTTCTGTGGAAAACGACCTAATTTCTGGTTCCTCGATTGTTGTATCTCCAAATCCCTCACAAAACAGTTTAACCGTGCAAATAGATGTAAATAATAAATCCAATTGTGCTGGTATATTAAATTTAGTTTCATGCTATGGCCAAACGGTAAGGACAATCCTTGTTACAGAGAATGTAGCAGTGATTTCTGATATCTATCCAGGATGTTACTTTATTACTTTTGCAGATAGTAATAACACGTTATTAATGTCATCAAATTGCCTCATAATTATTGACTGATATATTAATTAGAGCTGCAACATGAAAGATATTTTCTCTGTTATGGCGTCATCATATAAGTACATCGGCATCTTTATAATGATTGCGATATTTTCTTGCAAGGATCCAATGATTGAGCTAAAAAAACCTGACAACTATTGGGGAGAGTGCAAAGCATTTGTAAATGAAGAAGAGTGGATTGCTTGCCCATACGCTAAGTTGAAGGTCGAAGATGATATCAAGGTATTGAGTATTAAGGGAATAGTATTCAACGAGTCTTTTTTGATACGAGAGTCAATTTCAATTATTAATGTGCCTTTGGAACTCGGCACCTATCAGTTGGATGACTGGAGAAGCGAGGAGAGACCATTTATCCTTTTTGTCTATAAAGATCATGACGTAGCTCTTGCCGACTACCTCGTGCAAGAAGGTGTTGAAGCAAAAGGGACAGTATCACTCACTGAGTATGACGAAATTTTACAAGAAATTAAAGGCACCTTCGAGTGCACTTTATACCTCTATCAGAATCCCGGTAAGCCCGACGCACCCGACAGTCTTGTGATCACAGATGGATATTTTCATACCCGGATCGTGGATTGATATGTTGTTACAGATTAATCTCCTAGCTCCACCGGTACCAGATGCACTACTTCTATGGATTGATTTCTGAGCACTGATAGAGCAATACGTTTTCCAATACTTTCTCCATCCAGTAAACGATGCATGGTATCGATAGATGATGTGGCATGACCTTCCACCGCCAGGATGATATCTCCTTTGCGTAAGCCAGAGCGTGAAGCCGGACCAAGCCCTTCGATTTGCTGGACAAACACGCCTGATTTGGCTGGTAGCTTAAGTGCGTCGATGAGACGTTTGTGCAGTGGAACAGTTTGACCTGCAATACCAATATAGGCACGCCGCAATTTGCCCTCGAGGATAATCTTGCCTACTACATATTCCACAAGATTCGATGCTACCGCAAAACATAAGCCCTGAGCTCCACGGATGAGAGCAGTATTCATCCCGATTACTTTACCATTTGAATCAAGAAGCGGACCACCGGAATTACCAGGGTTCAATGCCGCATCAGTTTGAATCACATCGTCTATCAATCGTCCTGACTCTGAACGCAACGTACGTCCGAGTGCGCTCACAACACCTGTCGTCACCGTGTATTGAAAACCGAAAGGATTCCCTACCGCAATGGCAATTTGTCCGACTTGCAATGCAGCTGAATTCCCAAATGATAATTTGCGCACTCCTTCTGCATGCACCTGCAGAACTGCCACGTCCGTCGATGCATCGGTACCGATGATCTTGGCAGGCATGCTTCGCCCGTCCTGCAACGTGATACTCACCTGATCTGTCCGGCTGATGACATGGTGATTGGTAATCACAAAACCGTCTGAGGAAATAATGAATCCCGATCCTCCGCCTGCTGGCTGACCGCCATTAGCAACACCCTGTATCTGCACCACAGCCTCACTCGCCTCTTTTGCCACGCGCGTGACCGTACGGCTATATGAATCAAGAAGTTGTCCGTCGTCAGTGCCATTTGTATTGGCGGTAGCTATCGGGGAATCATCTGTGAGAAAGGAGAACATGATTGCTTTGATTTTAAAGTTGCAGGAAGAAACAAAAGCTTCACTATAAAGTTTGCGCAGAAAAGAGAGAAAAGAGGGCAAATAGAGAAAACAGAGGAAGCTGAGGAAATAGGAGAAGAGTGACAAGAGAAACCGGAGGATGTCGGGGAAACGGATGTCCGTCGTCTCCGTTGTTATATCGCCACAACTTCGCGAAGTTTGCAACTTTACTGTAGGATCCCGAAAATCAGATGACTCTCCAATCCACCACCATCTCCCGCTCCGATGCCCGACGGCTTGCGATAGCTCATCAGGGCCTGCATAGTGCAACACCTTTCGGCAAAGGCAAGCGTGGTGTGTATGAGACAATTACCCATCTCGGCTATGTGCAGATCGATACGATTTCTGTGGTGGAGAGGGCACACAACCATATTCTTTGGTCACGTGTCCCGGATTACACACAAAAGCATTTGTTGGACTTACAGCAGCGGGACAGGCGTGTCCTCGAATTCTGGGCTCATGCTGCTGCCTATCTGCCGATGAAAGACTATCGCTTCCTGAT
>DATDQA010000135.1:0-6580 GCA_035292505.1 Saprospiraceae bacterium
ATATCCAGGGTAATAGACTGCAATGCGTTTACCCGGGTAGATCCCATGATGTAAACTTTGCTCAGGTCTGTCACATGAATAATTGGTGCAGTGGTCATATTATTGTTGTAGCAGATTTCGGATGAATTTCTGAATTCTCAAAAGTCGGCACAAGATAATGATGCCGGCTATACAAGCGGCAAGAATTAGACACAGTGCTCTTTTTCTCTGTTAAGGATGATTTCCCCGAGCACACAATTCTTATAGCACAGGTATCTTCACAGCATGGCATTTAAAATTTATACGAAGACAGGAGACGCCGGCGAGACCGGCCTTTACGGAGGCACACGACTTCCTAAACATCACATCCGCATTGAGACATACGGTACTGTTGATGAGCTCAACGCCTATGTCGGTTACCTGTGCGAATCAGTAGCTGATACCGGGGTCCGGGAGTTGCTGATCAAGATTCAAAACAACCTCTTTACGATAGGTGGGATGCTTGCGCTTGATCCCTCTAAATCGCTCAAGGTGCCCCTGATTGTGCAAGGTGATATTACAAGACTGGAGATTGCGATCGATGCCATGGAAGAGGATTTACCACCGATCAAACAATTTATACTACCCTCAGGTCATCACATCGGCTCGCTTGCTCATATTGTACGCACAGTTTGCCGGCGTGCTGAGCGGGCGGTCGTTGCCTTACATGCACAGGAACCCGTGGATCCTCTTGTACTGCAATATCTAAACCGCCTCGCAGATTATTTCTTTGTCATGGCGCGATATCTCAATATGCTTGCCGGAGCAACTGAAAGACCCTGGGAACAACCCTGACACAGGATTTTACGAAAGCGGGTTATTGACTGAGATGTGTGCGGTTCGCTCTCTTTCTTGCGAGCACTTTGACCAATTCATAACCGCCAAAAAAGATGGCGACAAAAAAGAGATCACCGACAAGAGTGTTCCAGAAAAATGGGATCCCGGCAACGTAGCTTGTCCCTAAGCCAATAATTGTCTGCGGATATATCGTGGAGCCAGGCCATACCGAAAAATTGCTGACCAGGAAGAATAACACTGATGCTGCGAGTGATGTACCGATCACCGAGAAGATTTTTCCTTCCCGGATCCATTTGCTTCCCATCAGGGCGATCACAATGAATATTCCATACGTCCAGAGAGTCTGTGGTTCAAACACGACAAAGCCGTCATACTTATCCGGAAACTGTTTTGCATAAATCAGATTATTCAGAATCAGATCACTGATAAATATTGAAAGGATAGGAATCAATACGGCATAGGGCCTCCTCAGATATGCACCGCCAAACAGGGCTGCTGCTCCAACCGCGGTAAAATTCGGATAATGTGGGATGATCCTGGTGCCTATGGCAACAAAGATCACAGCGATCACGACCCACAGATTTTCTTTTAATTTCATGGCATCACTTTGGGCTTCAAAGGTAGCAATCAATTTGAAGCACGGGAACCTTAGCCATATGTCCTTTATACTTGAAGCAAATAACACAAAGTACAAGAGATGGGGCTGGTATGTCCTGTGTATCTTATGCCTGATCATTGCGTTTATGATCGGCCAGTCTCCCCTCACAGCTGTGGTACGAAAGTCACTTGATAAAGGACTGATCACGCAAACCGAAGCGGTTGAAATTCAACAGACGGCGAACTTCGAGGTCCTGGGCCTTTCTTCAGCTCTTGGTTTACTGTTGATACTCGGAAGTTTTGTTGTTGCGTTTGCGATGCTGTATCTTTTTGTGATTACGGTGCATGGCCGTAAGTTTAAAAGTCTGATTACCACAGGAAACATCAGATGGGAGCGGATAGGATTTGCGTTTATTGTCTGGTTTGTATTAGCGGCATTGACTGAATGCATTTTGTACTTCAGGGATCCCGATGTCTATCATGTTGCAATTGACTGGAGTACATGGCTGCCATTGATGTTGGTGGTTCTCTTTGTTCTGCCATTGCAAACGAGCTTTGAGGAATTGTTCATACGTGGCTATCTCCTTCAGGGTATCGGCCTTGCTGCAAACAGACCCTGGATAGCGGTCGTTACCACAGCGCTGATTTTTGGGCTCATGCACCTGGGTAACCCTGAGATCAAGCAGTTTGGACATGGGATTATGATGTTCTATTATATTTCAGTCGGGGTGTTTTTGGCAACATTAACGATACTGGATGATGGTTTGGAGTTAGCATTAGGGATTCATGCTGCAACAAATATCTATGGAGCGGGTTTTGTCACCTTTACAGGCTCAGCGATTCAGACGGATGCATTGATCAAAGTCGAACTGATCAATCCTGTTTGGTTGGTTGCGCTCTCATATCTCTCTATGATCGGTTTTATCTTTCTCGTATTGAGTCGGTATCACTTACAAAATTGGAAAGTACTTTTCGCTCCTGTGAGGCCGATTCCTTTACCGATTTCTGAGAATTCTATGAACATTGAGTCATGAAAATTATCTTCCTGGGCATCTTTTGTCTTGTCACTTCTGCACTTCATGCACAGCAATGGCAACAACGTGTAGAATATCGGATGGAGATTGATTTTGACGTGCGTGTGCATCGTTTCGCCGGAATACAACAGTTGGTATACCATAACCATTCACCGGACACCCTTACCTGGGTCTTCTATCATCTGTATTTCAACGCTTTTCAACCGGGCAGTGCGATGGATATCTGGAATCGGAACTCCCCTGATCCGGATATGCGAATTGAACCAATAAAAACATTGCTGCCGGATGAGCAGGGTTATTTGAAAGTAAACACTTTGGTTCAGGATGGCTCACAGGTGACTTACTTTGAAAATGGCACCATCCTCGAAGTACAACTGGCAAGGCCTTTATATCCCGGCGCAACTACGACTCTGCAAATGGGCTTTACAGGGCAGGTACCAAAACAAACAAGAAGATCCGGTCGCGACAATGCTGAAGGAATTTCATACTCAATGTCCCAATGGTACCCAAAACTCTGTGCCTATGATCAGGGTGGGTGGCATCCGAATCCATATATCAGCCGTGAGTTTTATGGTGACTTCGGCGACTTTGATGTCAAAATCAGTATTGATAAAAAGTTCATTGTTGCTGCAAGCGGCCATCTGCAAAATGCCAGTGACATCGGTTATGGGTATGAGGATTCAGGGGTTGTGGTACCGGAGTTTCGATCAGATCAGATCACCTGGCACTTCGTTGCGAAGGATGTGCATGACTTTGTTTGGGCGGCGGATCCCGACTATTCGCATCTACGTTTCGAGCGTAAAGATGGAACGGTTGTGCATTATTTCTATCAGGAGACATCCTACAATGCAGAGTCATGGAATCGATTACCGAATATCATAGATCATGCATTTGACTATATCAATGCACAGTATGGTCACTATCCCTACCGGACGTATTCCTTCATTCAGGGAGGCGATTCAGGGATGGAGTATCCCATGGCGACATTGATTACCGGGAATCGCTCTTTACACAGTCTTGTTGGAGTCGCAGTGCATGAATTGATACATAGTTGGTATCAAAGTGTGCTTGCAACTAATGAAAGCCTCTATGCATGGATGGACGAAGGTTTCACAAATTACGCGCAAGCCATGACCATGCAGGAATTGGCGAAGCGAGGCTTAATACCTGGTGAAACTGGAACTGCACCCAGGTTCGAAACAGACTATGGCAAATACTTTCAACTGGTTCAACTGGGAATCGAAGAACCCATGTCTACGCATGGAGATCATTTTGCGACAAATACAGCATACTATAGCGCAGCATACTCCAAGGGATGTATCTTCCTTGCACAACTTGAATATATTATTGGACCAAAGGCATTGCAGAAGGTGATGCTACGCTATTTCAATGCCTGGAAATTCAAACATCCTAGACCTGAGGACTTCATACGTATCGCTGAGAAAGAATCCGGATTAGTGTTGGACTGGTATTATGAATACTGGATCCTGTCAACCAAGTTCATTGATTATGGGATAGAGAATGTGGAGGCTAGTGGTACTGAAACAAAGATCACACTGCGCCGTACAGGTGCAATACCGATGCCTTTGGAAATCAACGTCAAAACAAAACGCGGAACAGATTTTCGCTTCTATATCCCTCTGGATCTGATGCGCGGCAATAAGCAATTCAAGGAGCCGGATTGGACAATCCTGGAAGACTGGCAGTGGGCGAGTCAGCAATATTCCTTTGTCATTCCGTTGAAATATTCTCAGTTGGCAACGATCGAAATCGATCCCTCACGGAGCCTAGCAGATATCAGCAGATCAGACAATACATTTGGTATCCCTTCAGACAATGAATAAACCTGAGTAATCGCCATAATTCCCGGAAGATGAGACAAAAAGGGGGTACTATGACTCAAATCGTTGAAGAGTAGTTTTCTACATATTTACAATTAATTGATGTGTATGTTAAAGTTCTATTAAATCCGGTTTTCAGAGGAATCATTTTGTAATTTGCACAAGAAAAATTGAGCATCGCGCAACCTTTTAGCTTCTCCAATCGTCTATGCGGTATACGTAAAATTCCAGACGCCAAATGACCTCCAAAAAACGACCAAACATCAAATTAATAGGTTTGTGTGCTGTGCTCTGTCTGAGCCTGGCTTCTTATCTGGCTCTTCAGATTATGGAGTCGGGTACAACTCAACGGATCAAGCAGGAAATGATGGCAGAAGAAATCAAATCAGGCGATGCACTTCCTGATGTTCAATTACTCAAGCAACTCATGCATAAGACACTTGAGTTTATGCTTGTTGCTCCACGGATTTCATCTTGATATTATAGCCATTCAGGAATTCACGCGCCGACATTCTTCTTTTTCCCTGCATCTGCACTTCCAGTAATCTTACTTTGCCTTCCTTGCAAGTAATGATGAAGTCTTTCTCCTCTCCTATAACTCCCGCCTTGAGCATGTGTGATTCAGGCAACACCTCGCTTCTGTATACATTGAGTTGAGCGCCATCGATCATCGTCCAGGCCGTCGGATAGGGACTCAGGCCCCTGATAAAATTGTGCACTGAAACCGCAGGCAGATTGAAATTAATGCGGCAAGTTTCATGCGTGATTTTTGGCGCGTAGGATACTTTATTGGGATTCTGAGGTGTACCCAACAGCGTGTGGCCTTCAATACCGCGTACACTTTCAAGGACCACATGTGCTCCAAGGTGCATCATGCGGTCATGCAATTCACCGGCTGTTTCGTCAGGACCTATCTCAAGTGTTTTTTGCAACAGGATATCACCCGTGTCAATTGTATGCTGCAACATGAATGTCGTCACTCCGGTCATTCTCTCTCCATTGATAATCGCCCAGTTAATGGGTGCGGCGCCGCGATAAGCAGGCAGCAAAGACCCATGTAAGTTCATAGTGCCTAATGGTGGCATGCTCCAGACGATCTCAGGCAACATGCGGAAGGCGACCACGACCTGGAGATCTGCCTTGAGATCGCGTAATGAGGCAATGAACTCCGGGCTTTTGAGATTCGCAGGCTGCAGGATTTGGAGTTGCTTCTCGTCTGCGAAGTGTTTGACTGCGGATTCGATGAGTTGTTGTCCACCACGACCGCCCAGTCTATCCGGAGCTGTAAGTACTGCGACTACGTCATACCCTGCATCAAGAAGGGCTGCCAGGGAAGGAACAGCAAATTCCGGTGTACCCATGAAGACGATGCGCAGCGACATAAATTAGATAGCTTTACCGCCGTAAAGATGCGTTTTCTCACCTGGGCTATACAGCTCGCCTTACCTGCATGTCAAGAGCTTTCTTGTGGTTTTTTCCTGTGCAAGTTTGTCTGCAACAGAAAATTGGTACCTCGTGCGTTATATCATTCCATGAATAGATATGTCCATTTAATGTTTTTGTTGTTGATGATGGCTTGTGCATTGCATGCGCAGGAGGGTGGCTTCTATCCTGAACCCGATACAGTTCAGGATATTGATGTCGAGTATGTACCGAAGATAAAGGCGAAGATCTTTTCAGGTCGTCCCGGGAAGGCCGCGCTGTATTCATTGATCCTGCCAGGTGCAGGTCAGGTTTACAATAAAAAGTATTGGCAGGTGCCGATTGTATGGGCAGGAGTGGGGACGGCAGGAGGTGTTATGATCGATAATGTAAAAACCTATGGATACTACCGGGATGGATATCATGAGAGTCTACGTGCGGAAAAAGAAGGTACGGTACCGATAATACCTGATGGTCTCCCGAAGGCTGTTAGGCAAAATTTGGAGAGGGGCACCAGTGAACAAATCAAGAATATCAGGGATCAATACAATCGCTTCAGACAGATTTCCATCTTTGCCTTTGCATTGACTTGGATCGCCAATTCTGCACAGGCCTATGTAGGTGCGCATCTGAAGGATTTCGATGTGAGCGATGATCTAAGTATTGAGTTTGTCCCCCTCACAGGAAGTGATGTTTTCAATTCTCCAATGCCAATTTCCACTGGTGTGATATTGAGATTTTAAAATGTGGTGAAAGGATATTCCAGATATGGATGTGCATTTATTGATGAAGGGAATCAGTTTACTTTTACCGTCGCAAATTCGATAAAATCACAATCATGAAAGCTGGCAGGATTTTACTCATGGCTCT
>DATDQA010000136.1:0-5830 GCA_035292505.1 Saprospiraceae bacterium
TCTTGCCCTTGGACGCAAGAACTATATGTTTGCCGGATCACATGATGGTGCAAGAGGGGCTGCGCTGTACTATTCTTTCATCGGCACCTGCAAGCTTAATAACATCGATGCGTATTGGTGGTTTCACGATGTGTTCATACGAATCCAGGATCATCCTATCAATCGCATTCATGAATTACTGCCTACGAAAAATTTCCGGTTTCTTCACAGAGAGGATGGGACGTAGTTCGCCGTACGCTTACCACAAAGGGACCAGAAATCTCCAAACAGTTCCCACCAAAAATATTCCCCACTCCGACGGCAGACCAAGCATTGGTTGTTTGTATGGTTTCAAATGAACAGTCTCCAAATAGAACCCTTGCAGCCGCAATGGCGCCAGCGCGTGCATCTGGATAAATACTCATATTCTGTATCTGAGTGGTAAGAGAAAAATAGACGATTCTAGCTGTATTCTCAATACCGATCCCTTGCACAATGATTCCATTTTCAACCCCACCTGTTGACAACAAATTGAACCATCTGTTTTGTGGTCCGCAATTAACATGCACACCTCCGCCATCAAATAAACCAAAATACCACCGGGGTCCCATAAACACATTAGGAAGGCCAATAGATGGGCGATCAGGAAGTGGAATACTGGGTATGGCACCAGGATCAATAAGTGATCTCTGGGCAATATCTGCAGGAGTACCGGCAAAAGCATCTTCTCCAGCAATCCAATCCCAGTTACCTGGAAAGGTGAAACGTTCTACCATTAATCCAAAAATATCCGAAAAAGATTCATTCAGTGCACCAGGTTCATTTATTCCAGCTAATCCGGATGCGTGCCGTGTAACGCCATGTGCAAACTCATGCCCTGCTATATCTACGCTTGCAATTTCTATAATACCATTAAATATCAGGCCAGGGTTCATAGTAATAATTTGTAGATCTTGTTGGTCTAGTTCACCGAATTCCATGAATTCATAGCCGCCATTGGTACGTCCATACCTCGCATTTGGAATATTTGATCCAGACCAAACATGTATCTGATTCGCATCATCATTCCATCCCTGCCGATTATGTACCTGGTCAAAGTAATCCCAGGCTTGGCTAATTCCCCAATGTACAGTAGTATACTGTGCATCGTCGACTGGCCAATCGTCACTAAGCTCCCATACTTCCTTAGCCTTCGGAAATCTGAATCTTTCTGTTTGTGCCGTTCCCCTTTTAGTGTATACATTCCTACCTTCGTTGTCCGTACGTAAATGAAAGTAATTGTTCCATGGAAATGGCCCCCAATGAAATCTTGTGTCAATATTCTGCTCGCCATAGTTGAAGAGCAAATCTGCAGGTCCATTGTCCTGAGATGGATCCCGGGCACTGATGATGGCACCATTCTCGGCATTTATATATATCTCGAGGTTTACAGTTTCAGGAGCAATGGCTAGTATTATAAATTTCCAGGCGAGATAATAGTTTTCCGGGATGACTTTCTCTAGGTTAACATTTGCAAGTACTAGCTCTCCTGTTGGGTAAGAGGTTGCATTCGAGTCCTCCATCGTATATCTAAAATCAGCTTCCCAGGAGGGATCTTGCCATGAAAATGTGTCAGCATTCATGTAGTTCATCGCTACTAATAACGCAGCGCTCTCCGATAACGCTGGTGTGACATCTCTTCCTCCTGGTTGTTCCAACAATTTACCATGCACCCAAAGTACAATGCACTCTAGAATATGCTCATCATACTCGGCGCCTTCGACGCGTACGTCTTTATAGTATTGCTGATATCTGTTGTGCGTATAACCGTATTCATCCGTTTGAGATCGCTTGAGCATGAGTACATCGTTATCAGCAAGTCCAAATGCCTCTTTGTATGTTGAAAACAATTCGAATTCCCCGATCCTTGCACTTTGTTTCAGATATATCCATCCGGCGGGATTTACCTCCCTTGCCATATTTCGAATCACTTGGTTGTCCTCTCTCAACGCGGTCGGGACAAAACTCTGGCTATGGATTGGGGAACCAAAACCACAAAAGAGAAAGAAAATTAGGGCAAAAAGTACGTGTTGCGTTTTCATTTAATAAAAGGGTTTAAGAATTACGTAATAGTAAAAAGCAAACTCAACGGGTGAGAGAAAGACAACTCAACGGATGAGAGAAAGACAACTCAATGGGCGAGAGAAAAAACAATGAATTTAATAAATTGATAGATCAGTATGAAGTAGTTAATTTACATTCGTATTCCCAAGTATTGATTAACAATAAACTGCTTCTGAACGCTATATTGAACCATGATATTTGTACATTACAAAACTTTAATAAATATTTTTAATGTATTCCATTTTATTGAAAGTTATGACACATCTGTTCTATCCATTACTTGAAGTTCAAGTATCCTAATAAACAATGTTCTGACTTCCTATTATTCAGATAGTTTTATTAAATTAAAAGAGTGTTGTAAATCCGCCATCCCGCGATTGAAATGATGGCATGAACCTATATTCTGCCAGATTATTAAACGGTAAGGGGAGAAACCACTGGCTTCTTACCACTTCGTAGAATCAAAACTAAGTTCACTCACTGCCAAATTTGACAGTACACAAAAAAACTTTCACTTTTTTTCATCCAGCGAGTCCCAGTCGAAATGGATATGCAGTGGCGTCTCCCCGTCATAGAAGTAGCTGCGCCTGCTCAGGCTGTATTTGATCGGTATTCCCTTATCACGCATTTCACGGATTAGCCGGAATACTGAACTTTCAGAAATCCCAAGTCGATTTGCCAGCTCTTTGGCATTCCCGGTCTGTTTTCTGCGGATGAGTCCATCCATGCGATCTAAGAGAAGCATTTGCTCAATAGGCTTCATATTCAATGGTTTAGTGTATCAACTTCCCAGTGATAAATAAAAAATCAATCTTTAAGGGATGCTTAAGCGATAACTGCTGCAAATGAAGACTCATCCGCGCAGCGTGTAATACAGGACTACGAAGATTTCTGGAGCAGAAAATTCACGCTACATCAGGTTGGATAAGGGTTTTTCATGATGAGAAGGGATTTTTTTGGTTAATCGAACATTTCCCAGTGCATGCATCTGGCGACTCAATTGATTACGTATTTGCCTCGTTAAAATTGCTGGCTTCAGGAAAATTTGGGCCGATTTGTACGGATTTAACAAAAAAGTGTTGTGCATCAGTTTCAAATAGATGACCGGAATTTCTGGTGACTTCGCGCTTTTGCCCTGAAAGGTCGGATTTGCTCCATCTCTTCGTAAGAGAGGGTTGGGGTGAGGATTTGCTCCCTCTCTTTGTAAGAGAGGGTTGGGGTGAGTTAACAATCACTGTTCCCTGAGTGACTCAAGACTTTCCTGAATGCGTTTTGACGTAGGCTCAAGGGTAAGCGCCCGATTGAAGTAGCTGCGAGCCAAAGCTTTATCACCGGATCTCTGCGCCGTGATTCCGGCATAATAGTACCCAACAGCCGAAGTACTGTCCTGTAAGATCATTTGCTCGAAAGACTGAGAGGCTGCAGAAAGACTATCCATTTCTAAATACAGGATGCCTTGATTCAGCCATGCATCGGTATACGACGAATCAATCTCATGAATATGCCTGTATATCCGGATTGCCTCTGGAATATCACCGTGATTCTGAAGGTAAAACGCCTTGGAATGCCAGCCCTGTGGATATTGGGGATCTATTTCAATTGCATTTTCAAAGCATTGCAGTGCAGCGGGATCATTTTGCATATCGAACAGATTTCCAAGCATCGTCCATGCTTCCGCGTCTTCACTATCGAGTTCGACGATGGTCTGATATGTCTGGATAGCCCGGGTCAGATTTCCTTGCTCCTGATACATGACGCCCAACAAATGCAAAGCCCTGGTATTCTGCGGTTCGAGTGTAAGCGCTTTCCTCAGTGATGCAGAGGCTTTGTCATATTGTTTCACGACGAGCTGGAGTTCTGCAAGTTTCAGGAGTGTCCGTATGCTGTCAGGAAAAAGCATCGCTGCACGCTCGAGAGTGCCGATCGCGTACTGAGATTTTGCCGATTGCAGATAGATATCCGCAAGCAGATGATGGTAACGTTCATTGACTGAATCCAACTTCATTGCTTGTGCCATATCGATAATGGCATCCCCATAGTTTGCACTGTCCCGGTGGTATTCTGCGCGACGCACGTAGTTCTCCGGGTCTTCAGGATTGTCGCGGATAGCAGTATTGACTTCCTCGAGAAATGTGGATGAAGATGCCGTTTGTTCCGATTCAGCGACTTGTTCGGAACAATTTACCATCAGGACAAGTAACAGAAACATCATCACTGCTGACAGTTCGGAGCAGAGATAATGAAGGCATCTGCGAAATATCATACAGCAAAGATATCAGCCTCTGAAGAGCGGTCTGGATGCAGAATATGATCTTTTTTGCCGTACAAATCGGGAGTTCACTGCAATATAATCCCCGGAGGCCGAGTTTGTCAGATTTGGATCGGTTTTTGCACGTATTTCGGATTAACCTAATACATTGTTTACACGAAATCAGATATCTGCATGTTGAGATCGTTTATTTTAGGAGTAATTCTTGTGGTGAACATCAGGCTGGGCTTTACCCAGTACAAGGAAGAGTATGCCCGCAGATATGCCGACGTCGCCGTCTCCGAAATGGATCGTACCGGAATCCCGGCAAGTATCAAACTGTCCCAGGCCATCGTGGAGTCCAACTATGGCAGAAGTGAACTGGCGAGAGAAGCCTACAACCATTTTGGTATTAAATGCGGTCGAGAATGGGGCGGGAAAGGATATCATTTGAAAGACGATGACCATGACGAACGAGGAGAACTTGTGCATTCATGTTTCCGTGTGTTTACCAGTGCGGAGGAATCTTACATCGCACACAGTGATTTTCTTACAGATCCCGGGAAAGCGCATCGTTACGGAGCCCTGTTCAGACTCGCTCCCGATGACTACAAAGGATGGGCTGAAGGACTCAAGCGAGGAGGCTATGCAACAAACCCTGATTACGCAAGATTGTTGATCCGGATTATTGAGGAACAGGAACTCTATCGATACGATGTTTCAGGATCAGATGATGTCATCGCTTCCCGACATCGTAAAGATCAAAATGCGAATCAAAAGCCGGATGTGCTTACAGGAGGGAATACGTATTCGATTCAGTTTCAAAATGACGTTCCTTACATCACAGCACTAGACGGAGATCTTGTCAGGAATGTGGCAAAACAAACGGACGTACCTGTACGGCGCATCATGCGCTTTAATGAATTTGTGGATAACCGGCGCACTCTCCTGGAGGAAGGTGATCGCATTTACCTGCAGCCATTAAAAAGAATGTATCGCGGCAATCAAAGCTGGCACATTGTTGAAGCCGATGAGACGATTGCTACCATCGCGCATGACTATGGTGTGAAGTCAGATGTCCTGCGTAAGAGAAACAATATTCCGGCTGGATGTGAACCTGCGTCCGGTACCAGACTTGTCCTGCGTGGAAAACAACGCACTCCTGTACGTTGTGCCTCAGAACAAACGATCATCGCATCTGTACCGTCCCGCACCAGTATTCCTCAGGAGAAAGCCACAATACAAGTCGCTTCTTCTCCAGTCAGTAATACGCCAGAACCTAAAAAGGAGCCTGAAAAGAAGACAGAACCCGCTGTGATACAAGCTACGGTACCCGGGTTGTCGGATGTCTTTGTCAAACAAATCTTGTCTTATACTGTGCAACCCAAGGACACGCTATACCAGATCGCGACAAAGTATGGTATCTCAATAGCGGAATTAAAGCAACTGAATAATCTGACATCGGATACAATTCATCCGGGGCAATCATTGAAGGTGCAG
>DATDQA010000137.1:0-28724 GCA_035292505.1 Saprospiraceae bacterium
AGAGCACTGAGGAAAAGACTAGCCCACGGAGATGCAGGAGCACTGAGGAAGAGTCTTATTAGGCAGTTTTCTCAGTGATCTCTATGTGATTAAAATGCATATATACAGGGGTTTTAGCTTATGTAAGTTTTCCGGCGTATCTTTTGACGGATGAATCTATCTACTTTGATTGAAGAGACACTTGCCAAAGCGGAAGGAGGGGTATTAGATTCAGTGACGTTCTTTAGCGCACTTGCCACCACTCAGCCTGATCTTTTCACGTTTCTTTTTGATGAGGACACGAGATTGCTGCTGGAACAAGAGCATGATTACCTGTTATTTCTCTCCATGATTCTACTCGATGTGCTGCAACAAAGTGGTACCAATCCGGATGCCATCGATCTTGAATCGCTGGAAGACATGTCCGAATACAACTGGGGCCTCCTTGAGCATACCTCGATCGAAACCATCACAGAGACTGTTTCAAGACATCCGGGTTATGCACTCTACACATTTCTTGAAGAAGCGTGTACTCCGGAGAATGCGCATGATGTGCTTTCCGAAGCAGCTGTAGAACTCGTCTATGTCAAGTGCAAAAGTCTTGTGGATTGTGCATTTCTTTCAGTAGACTAGTCCGGAATTACAGACTGTTGAAAATTCGCAAAATGTGATTTCGTTTCACTTATTAACCCGCCCCCCGCCCGAACGTACTTTCGTACGGGCGGGCTGCCCCTCCCTTTTCTTAAGGGAGGGATCAGTGGCACGAAATAACATTTTGCTCTTGTTTTCTTTTTATGAACTCTTGGTCTACTTGTCGATACGAAATGTGTTCATTTTAGTCTTTCATCCACCACACTGAATATTTCCGATTCACGCATTTCAGCCTCAGAGACAAGTTGCATTGTTTCCTTTCGATACTCATCTCTTGCTGTGGCATCTTTCAGGCCGGAGAGATTCACCAGGACATTCATTCCTGCACCGCGTATTGCAGCACGCGTACAGAGCACACCCACCGCGGCATCAGTGATTGAATTCGGATTGCCTTCGAGTACCATCGCCTCCAGGAGCCCGAAAGCCTGTATGGCTGTGCGCATCACCTGCAGCGGAATTTCAATGGCAAGGGCGGTTGCTTCCTGGATAGCTTTGCTGCGTAACTGTGTTTCATGGTCGTTGCCTTTGGACATTCTGTATGCATCCATCAGTTTATTAAATGCATCCGTATCTGCATCTACAAGATGCAATAACAAGGATTGAAGACGCTGGCCTTGTTCAGCCCATTGTGAAAACTTTTTCCAGTGTTGCTCCCATCCCTGCTTCTGCGCGGTGAGATTTGCTACCATCGTTCCCAATGCAGCGCCTAATGCTCCGACATATGCCGAGACAGATCCACCTCCAGGTGTAGGAGTTTCTGCTGCAACAGCGTGGGCGAAACCTTTGAGCGTTTTGTCAGCAAGGAGAGGTTTTGTTTCATCAGCCATAAGATATTCTATGATTTTCTTTTTTGGATCAAACGGTGTGAGTTCGTCCAGTCCGAGAGACTTTACAGCGATATGGATTAACTCAGCCTCAGGAATACCTGATGAACGATTTTGGCGATTTAAATAAAAACGCCCTGCATCGAGCATCACCTTTAGCGGAACAAGACCGACGAGTTCTGATCCCGTTACCCTCATTCCACGTTGCGTGGCACTTTCACAGCAAGCTTCGAACGCAAGATGTAGAGGAGTATCATTGAGATTGGTCAGATTCAGGGAGACCTGCGCAATGCCATATTCTTCTATATACCATCCGATTCCTTTTACAGACTTGCATTTCCCCGGAATGCGTTTGGGTTCGCCGTGTGCGTCGCGGATGATTTCTCCATGCGTTGGATCGCCTTCACGCATGATACGTCCCTGTTCACGAACATCGAATGCAACGGAATTTGCACGGCGTACAGAAGTGGTGTTCAGGTTCACGTTGTATGCAACCAGGAAGTCACGCGCACCGATGACAGTAGCTCCTGAACGGGGGAGAAATTTGCCTGGGCCATAATCAGGTTCCCACTCCGGATCAATGATTTTTTTTGGGAGTCCTTCATACTCACCCGCACGGATATGCGCGAGATTTTTACGGGCCGGACTGGATGCCGCAGCTTCGTAGAGATAAACAGGTAAGCCGAGTTCTTGTCCAACGCGAGCTCCAAGTTTGCGGGCCCATTCTGCTGCTTCTTCCATGGTGATATGGGAAATAGGGATGAGCGGGCAGACATCGGTGGCGCCCATACGCGGATGCTCTCCATGGTGATACTGCATATCGATGACCTCCATTGCTTTTGCGATCGCCCGAAAAGCAGCTTCTACGACAGGGGCAGGTTCTCCGACAAACGTGACAACGGTCCTGTTGGTCGTCTTGCCCGGGTCGACATTCAGCAGCTTCACTCCCTCGACAGATGCAATCGTGTCCGTGATTTGTTTGATGACTGACGTATCACGCCCTTCACTGAAATTCGGGACACATTCCAGAAGTTGTTTCTCGTGCATACGCTATCTTTCTGAATGATACGTTTTGATCATGATGCAAAGCTCTGACTCGAACGAGCCGAAAGTAGGTAGCTTTCGGATAATGCGATTATTTGGTACAATTGAAACGTCGTTTCATACTGCCCACCTTACCCCCGCCCCTAAAGGGGAGTCCGCCCGCTGTTGGTTTGTCCCTTTAGGGATCAAGGGTGCGGGTAGGCTGCGGGTTTTCAAGAGGTTGTTTTATACCGGCGCATTGTTTCTTATGGCGTCCTTTGCTGTATCTGGACAGCGGATTACGGTCTCAGAAGAGATCATGCTCAAAGATGACCTGGGCTATGACATCCTGGGAAATATGAATGGGCAGACACTCTTGTTGCGCGACAGGGGTACTGACTATGAAGTACGTTCTTATGATGCGCAGATGCTTTTGCGATGGGAGCGCACTCTTGAATTGGAGAAGCGCAGTACTGACATGATTTCACTGATCGCTGGTGAAAATCAGTTTCATTTTCTATACGGGTACCGGCATCGTGGCGATTATATCATCATGCATCGCACCTACAGCTCCGAGTTGGTGCTCATGGATACGATGGTCGTCCATGTAGATGAAAAGGAATACTTCACGCCGCGATATAAGGCCGCAGTTTCTGAAGATCGCACAAAGGTGCTACTTTTCCAGGCTGAGAAAGAAAACGAGATCTCAACCATGGTGTATGCATTGCCTGAAAAGAAGTTACTCTGGAGCAAAGAAATCCGGATGCAGGAGGGTTCGGTGCGGAGAGATTTTCGGGATATGCTCGTCTCGAATAACGGAGATGTATTCATCATTCTCGACCAGGAAAGATTGAGTGAAAGATATCATGCTTTTGATGTACTGTTCATAGATGCCGGGACGCGTGTATTACGGGATACAGAAGTAAATCTGGGTGAGTTGTTGGCGGCAGATGTGTATAGTGTCATTGATAATGTGAATCATCGGTTATTTATTTCCGGACTCTACAATGAACGGGCGATAGGCAGGTCAAAAGGAATGTATATGACGACTGTGAATATGCGGGACATGAAAGTACAGTTACGTACCGTGCTGTTCAGTGAGGAATTCTTACAGAATATCTATGGTAAAGAGGTCTCTGCAAATCGCGGGTTGACAAACTTTACGATTCAGGATGTGGCGCTACGTCATGATGGCGGAGCATTGTTGATTGCAGAAATGACGAAAGAATACAGCCGTAGGCCCAATGTACCAGGCCGGAGGGAATTTGGGTATACACGCGGAGGTTGGGTCGATTATTATTATGAAGATCTCATTGTCTTTGCATTGCATCCGGATGGGACAGAACACTGGAATGCTGTTTTACACAAAAAACAATATTCACAGGATGACGATGCAATGTACTCCTCCTATTTTCTCTTCAGGACGCCGGAGATGCTGCGGTTGCTGTTCAATGATGAAATTCGCCTGGAGAATATGGTGAGTGAATATGTGATCCGTGGGAATGGATACCATCGGCGGCAAAGCGTCTTCAGCACCGATTACCAGCGTCTGCGATTGCGGTTGAAGGATGCTGTACAGATTTCCTACAATGAATGCATTGTACCCAGTGAGCGGAATAGCAGGCTATGTTTGGTGAAGATTACGTTTGAGGATAAAGCGGAAACAGTGAAAAATGATTGATTCATTGATGAATAATTAAAGAATGGGGAGTTAAGAATTGAATTTATCTTTGCGACCCTTTTAAAGGGCGGTTAGCTCAGCTGGTTCAGAGCATCTGGTTTACACCCAGAGGGTCGGGGGTTCGAATCCCTCACCGCCCACTTCCGATCACACGACTGCTGGTTCAGAGCATCCCGATTTCATCGGGAGGGTCGGTCTCTACCAAGTAGAGATCACCGCCCACTTCCGATCACACGACTGCTGGTTCAGAGCATCCCGATTTCATCGGGAGGGTCGGTCTCTACCATGTAGAGATCACCGCCCACTTCCGATCACACGACTGCTGGTTCAGAGCATCCCGATTTCATCGGGAGGGTCGAGGGTTCTCTCTACTGAGTAGAGATCACCGCCCACACCATATTTGGAATCGTGTCACTTCTATATTCTCTATTCACTGGCTATTGATCGGTACTACTATGGTCACACGTGCGAACCCCTTGATGATCGCCTGATGCGGCATCTTCAAAGGCATGATGGCTATACATCGAAACAGAAAGATTGGCAGATAGTGTATTACGAATCTTACTCCAGTAAAGAAGAAGCATATGCGCGTGAACGAGAGGTAAAGGGATGGAAGAACCGAAACAAGGTTTTGGCTCTTATTGGAAAAACATAGCTCAGCTGGTTCTGAGCATCCCGATTTCATCGGGAGGGTCGGGGGTTCTCTCTACTGAGTAGAGATCACCGCCCACTTGCAATCACAAGACTGCTGGTTCAGAGTATCCCGATTTCATCGGGAGGGTCGGGGGTTCTCTCTACTGAGTAGAGATCACCGCCCACTTCCAATCACAAGATTGCTGGTTCAGAGTATCCCGATTTCATCGGGAGGGTCGGGGGTTCTCTCTACTGAGTAGAGATCACCTCCCACACTATATTTGGAATCGTGTCACTTCTATATTCTCTATTCACTGGCTATTGATCGGTAGTCTTTTCTGTAATGCTCACGAGCAAAATCCATAATCGGAGTAATCCCGACCCTGGGGGTTTTGGCGTCTTGCCATCTTTCGTCTTCTTTGAGATCAGATAGAGCGAGGAGGCACAGAGCTGACCTCTCATTTCTTTGCCCGCGTGGAAAATCAAGTTTAACAAGTATATCGAGCGCGTCTTTGATTTTACTCATAAAATGTCCTCAATGCGTGCATCAATTAAATCAGAATCAAAATAGCTTTGGGATTTTGCCCAATTTCCTAATGTAGTCAAGGATTTTACACTAGGGTATTTCATTAATCTTAGGTCAGTAGCATTGACCTGAGTATGACCGCTAAAAACTCTGAAACATGTGTCAACTTGTTTCGAGTTCAGATAGGCGGCCAGTCCGAAAGCTAAATCCTCTGCTAGACCTTGATGATTATGATGGAAGACGTTCACATGATTTTCTAATCCAACAAACTCTGCATTAATATCTTCAGGACGCACCACACAAGCAATAATTCTTCTCTTTTCTTCTTTTGATGAAAATCGCCTGACCACAGTGTAAAATCCTGAAGGAAAAAGCCATTTCTTGGTTTGCTCATTCACAGCGATGGCATTGTACTTCTTAAAATCAACAAGTGGATAGGCAATATTCCATCCGCTAAAATGTGCGGGATATAGCAAGGGAACTCGACCCTGCCCCGGTGTTTTAGATAGGTACTCTTTAAGCCTAAAATCCACAACGGGACCTGTTGAAACACTTACTCCCAATTCATCGAGGGAATATGCAAAAGCTTGAGACTCAAAAGAAGTTCCATGGCTGTCATTTGGGATATGGATGAAGACTTCAACATCGCCTGGTTTGACAATATTCTCGAATCTGACTTTCCACTTATCAACGTCATCGAAATCAACCCCATGTGAATTTGAAATTGACAAATGGTTGGTTTGTTTCTTCCCTTTGATGAGATGCAAGATGATGTTTTCTTGAAGTACGCCGTCGTCTGCAAAGGCTGTTTTCCGAGAGTCAAACAAATGTATGTATTGAATGCATGCTTCTGATAGGATTTGTTGTCTGAACGGTTTATAATATGGACCATTGCAGAAGCTTCTAGGTATTATGGCTACAATCTGACCACCTTTACTAAGTTGCTTAAGAGCTAGTGCAACAAATGCGGAGTATAAATTGACAGTTTCAATTCCGTATTGGCGTAAAAGGGTTCTATGATGGGAATTGCTGTTGATCTTCCCATAAGGTGGATTCAGAATGGCCATGTCATAAGAATCTGGCCACGTATTGAAAAGATCTTTCCTGCCGGACTCGATAAAGTCCTTGTTCAATGTGTTTACAACGAGCTCTTTTTTGATGTTGGTATATCGATTTGTAAAAGAACGAAGAGTCTCATTCAGGTGAGGGAGGATCGCTTTGTCAAGTTCATATGCCGTGAGATTGACAACTGATACACCGCTGTCTTCCAATCGCTCCAGTAGTGCACCGGCAAGTGAGCCTATACCTGCACCGGCATCTAGGATAGAAATTGAATCCTTTTTTGGTATTTCAAACAAGGACGCCATAAACCAAGCAATGGATCCAGGGGTAAGGAACTGCCCCATTATTGATTTACGGCCTCTATCTACCGAGGAGGCAACTTCACGCCGCTTCTGATCGAGCTGATCTGCAATCATGATTCTACTATGATATTTATGTGCAGGGATGAAAGTACCAATATTTCGTCTAAAGTGCGACGATTCAGATTAGACGACTTGGGCGGTGTGCTGATAAAAAGAGGTACAGAGGGCATATGGGAAAGCCAACAAAATTGTGAAGAACCAAATTCACTCCCCTTTAAACTCCGGCTTCCTCTTCTCGAGAAACGCCTTTACTCCTTCCTGGTAGTCCAAGGTATTCCCTGCCGCAAACTGTAGTTCTTCTTCAATAGATAACTGTGCATAGAGATCATTGACAGTAGATGCATTCAATGCCCGTTTAGTCAGACCAAGACCACGTGTCGGCATTTGTGAGAGTTGCGTTGCAAGAGTGATGATATAATCATCGAACTCGCCATCTTCAATACATTTATAGATCATACCCATCTTTTCTGCGTCCGGTGCAGTGACCTTTTCGCCGAGCATCATCAGTGCAGTTGCTCTTTGAAAGCCGATCAGACGCGGGAGGGTAAAGGTGCCTCCACTATCAGGTATCAGCCCGATCTTACTAAACGATTGAATGAATGATGCGGATGATTTGGCAACAGCGATATCGCACGCAAGAGCAATATTGGCACCTGCACCTGCTGCGACACCATTCACTGCTGCGATGAAGGGCTTTTCAACATCGCGGATTTTCCAGATGATGGGATTGAAATGCTGACCCACTATTTCCTGCAACGGCGGTCCTTTCGGGTCTACAACTTCATTGAGATCTTGCCCTGCACAAAATGCTTTACCCGCTCCGGTAATGACGATGCATCTTACTGACTTGTCACTCCCTGCAAGAGAAATTGCGTCCTGCAGTGCAAGAGCCATTACCTGATTAAAACTATTATACACTTCAGGACGATTGAGTGTGAGAGTCATAACTCCACCGTTTTGGCTCTTCAGTATGAGTGACATAGAATGACGTGCTTTGTTGCACAAAATAGGAAAGGTGGGCAGAACCGCCTTCGTTAAAGCTCCGGCAGTCTAAGAAAATGGAAGGTTGAAGGGCTAAACCGCGGATTTAGTGATGGCTTTGAGAGGGGCACAGTTTATAAGATTTAGAGACTTCAGTATCGACTTCTTTTTCGATGAGCTTGGCGATTTCATCCAGATCAAGACAAAGCTTCTGCAGTCGCGATGTGAGCATAGGTTCGGACGGGATACGCAATTCAGTATTGCGATGCACCACCTGGAGTTTGATCCGTTGATGTGACACCAATTAATTTTTTACAAAACAACAAGAATGCCAACTGAGCCTAATCACCCGAAAGAATGATTTGCTACGAAGCCGTTCGCTTTTGGCTTGCTGTCAATCCGCCCCTACTGCGTGGTTTGGGCGAACAGCGAACAGCAAATGGCCAACAGCGTCTTCCTTATCTTCGCGGCCATGGAAGTGAAAATATCTGCCAAAACCGACCGGTTTCAGGCACATGATTATTTTATGGTCGACGATCTTCTGAGTGAAGAACATCTGCTTGCACGCGCCGCTGTGCGTGAGTGGGTGCGTCAGGAAGTGACACCAATCATCGAAGACTATGCAGAGCGTGCAGAATGTCCGACGCATTTATTTGCAGGGCTTGCAGAGATCGGCGCATTTGGTCCGAGTCTGCCTGTGGAGTATGGCGGAGGAGGTATGGATGAAATCGCTTATGGGGTGATCATGCAGGAGTTGGAGCGAGGTGATTCCGGAATACGCTCAATGGCATCCGTACAGGGATCGCTGGTGATGTATCCGATCTTTCGCTATGCCTCTGAAGAGCAGAAGCGCAAATATCTCCCCAAACTCGGGAGCGGTGGTTTAATCGGCTGTTTTGGCCTTACAGAGCCAGACTATGGTTCAAATCCCGGAGGTATGATTACCACCATTCGGGATGATGGGGAAGCGTATATCCTGAATGGCGCCAAAATGTGGATCACCAATTCACCGATTGCCGATCTCGCAGTGGTATGGGCCAAAGATGAACAGGGTGAAATCAGAGGTATGGTAGTAGATGCTGGAACAGCGGGTTATTCTGCACCGGAAATTCATGGAAAATGGTCACTCCGCGCGTCGATTACAGGCGAGCTGATATTTGAAGATGTCCGCGTCCCAAAATCCCAGGTTTTTCCTGAAATCAGGGGGCTGAAAGGGCCGTTGGCCTGTCTGTCGAAAGCCCGTTACGGCATTGCCTGGGGCGCAATCGGGGCAGCGATGGACTGTTATGATTCTGCTTTGCGTTATGCCAAAGAACGGATCCAGTTTGACAAACCGCTGGCTGCATTCCAATTGACCCAAAAGAAACTGGCAGAGATGATCACTGAGATCACAAAAGCGCAACTCCTTGCATGGCGGCTGGGCTCGCTGGCAAACTCCGGCAAGGTAACCGCGGCGCAGATTTCGATGGCCAAGCGGAACAACGTCGCGATGGCCCTCGACGTGGCCCGTGAAGCACGACAAATCCACGGAGGCATGGGGATCACAAATGAATATCCGATCATGCGGCATATGATGAATCTTGAGACCGTGGTGACCTATGAGGGCACCCATGATATTCACCTCCTGATTACCGGGCATGATATTACCGGTATCAATGCTTTTGCATAGAAGTGAAAGCCGGCATGCTACCGTTTATCGAACATGTGCCGCGTTCGATCTAATGATGACATAAGGCTTTTTCCAAATCGGCTAATTTCACCCACCTGACCAGGGCAAGATTTTCAGCGGCCCGTCGTTAATTTGCAGTAATGCTCAAAAGATTTATTCTCGCACGTGTGATAGGTGTTCTGATAACTGCATTGTTGCCGGCTACCGCACTGCCCCAGACCCTTGCAGATACGATTAGATTGGGAAATCCATCATTTGAAGACATTCCGCATGCAGGAGGTCCTGGATATCCTTTTCCGATTGTAGGTTGGCTCGATTGTGGAAGAACAAGGTTTCCGAATGAAACTCCACCGGACATTCACCCTGCATCTGCATGGGAAGTCACGAAGCCTCCGCAACATGGCACTACCTATCTTGGAATGGTTGTACGGGATGATGAAACCTGGGAGTCTTTATCGCAGGCGTTTTCCGCTCCGCTCAAGGCTGGCGAGTGCTACGCCTTGTCGTTATGGCTGTCTCGATCAGAACGCTATTTGAGTGTACGGAGACATGATGCGGATTCGCTCTATCCATTTGATCGGCCGGCAGTCCTTCGGATATGGGGTGGAAAATCGTTTTGCGATGAAGGAGAACTGCTTGCGGTCTCAGAACCCGTGAACGATTATGCCTGGAAGAAATACACATTCAAACTTGAGCCTGTCATGGATCACAGATTCATCACGCTACAGGCGTTCTATAAAACTCCTGTACTCAATCCATATAATGGGCATGTCCTGGTGGATAATATTTCTCCGATTATCAGGATGTCATGCGGAGAGAACGATGCCGTTAAGGTGTTGGAAAATACGAAGGTCACCCAACCTGTAAATTCAAAACCCACTCCCACGAGTCGTCCTGGCAATTCATCGCCTACGAAATCCCAAAACATAAATTCAATACCACCTGTTGTAACAACCGAAGCGCCAAAGCTGCTCACTGAGCTCGAACGCAATAACCTGCATCAGGGTAAGACAATCAGAATTGAAAAGCTCTATTTCAAAGCAGATTCATCACGCATCCAGTATGAATCGTATCCGGTATTAGAAGAGATTGCGCAGTTTATGCGACTGAACCCTGATATCATCATTGAGATAGGAGGTCATACAAATACCAAGCCCAGTCATTCCTATTGCGATGAACTTTCTACGGCGAGAGCAAAATCGGTAATGGACTACCTGATTTCAAAAGGTGTCCCCAGGCTTCAACTTCAATACAAGGGATATGGCAAGAATAAGCCATTAGTCCCGAATGATACATATAGCCGTACTGCACAAGCCAAAAATCAACGCGTCGAGATTAAAATATTGAGCCTGGGGGTGAGGTAAAAATCAGAGAGGTTCCTTTTTTACTCTTCTTCAATCCTAAGACGTTCGGCGTCCCGTTCAAAAGCGCGGATAATGTCTTTCACCAACCGGTGTCTGACCACATCATCAGCAGTGAGAAATACTTTGCCAACACCCTCGAGATTTCCAACAAGATCCAATGCCTTAAACAATCCTGAACGTTGATTGGCAGGAAGATCGATTTGCGTAAGGTCACCCGTGATGATACATTTTGCAGAAGGCCCCAATCGTGTGAGGAACATCTTGATTTGTGTGATCGTGGCATTTTGAGCTTCATCCAAAATGATAAATGCCGTGTCCAGGGTACGTCCACGCATGAATGCCAGAGGTGCTACTTCGATGACTCGATGGTCCATGAAATATTTAAGTTTATCCGCTGGGATCATATCATCCAGTGCATCATAGAGCGGACGCAGGTAAGGATCAATCTTTTCCTTGAGGTCACCCGGAAGAAAGCCAAGACTTTCACCTGCCTCCACAGCCGGTCGTGTCAGAATAATCTTTTTGACCGTCCTGTTTTTCAATGCATGTACTGCAAGTGCGACTGCGGTATAGGTCTTACCGGTACCTGCAGGGCCGATCGCAAAAACGACATCATTGAGTGTACTCTGCTCTACCAGTCGTCGTTGATTGTACGTACGTGCTTTGATTGCCTTTCCATTGACTCCATGCAAAATCACGTGATCTTTTTCTTTGTCTGATTCCGCGACTTCATTCTGATGGAGTGCACCATTCAGTAACTCCATGATGACATCATGAGGTAATGCATGATCGCGTTTCAGGATCTGCAACATGGATTCGACCCGTGCTTTTGCCCGCTGTGTGAATTTCTTCTCCCCAGAGAGCCTGATCTGAGTACCTCTGGACGTGATTTGGATTTGCGGAAAGGCTTTCCTGAGAAGATTGAGTTTACTGTTGTTTTCTCCGAAGAGCTCGAGAGGGTCTACGCCTTCAGTATTCAATATGATTTCACTCAATGTATTCTGTCAATTTTTATGCGGCAAAGATACACCACCCATACTTGTGATGAATGGGCTAATTTAGCCGGCAGTCCCGACTCACCCTGCTGTCAGGTAGGAGGGATGACAACGAACAGATGGACATCGCAAAATGAGAATTGTCACACTCACTTCCGACTTTGGGACGCGCGACTATTACGCCGGGTATATGCGCGGTATTCTTCTCTCGCATGTCCCAAACGTCATCCTGGCAGATATTACGCACGACATCGATCACTTTGATATCGTACAAGCTGCATTTGTATTGAAGTCTGCATATCGCAGCTATCCGCCAGGCACCGTGCATTTAATCCTTGTGCATCACAGGCTTGGCTCTCAGGATGTGCTTTGTGTCGAGCGCGAAGGACAGTTTTTTATTGCACCGGACAGCGGTATCCTCACTCTTATGTTCGAGGATCTGGAAACTACGGTAAGGTTGTCCAACGCCGAATCACGATCATGGCAGATACAAATGGCGCAGGCAGTAGCCGGAATCGCGAATGCTCAACCCATATCCTCATTGGGCAATGAAGTCCGTGATTTTGAACGCAAGATTCACTTGAAGGCGGTGATCACACAAGCTTACATTAAAGGCGCCGCAATTTATATCGATGGATATGAAAACATTGTGTTTAATATCACAAAGGAGTTGTTTGAACAGGTGCAGAAAGGGCGTGCATTTGAGTTGTATTACAAACGCCATGATCCTGTCACAGAGATCCATGAACATTATCACCAGGTGCCGGTCGGAGAAGTGACATGTATTTTTAACTATGCCGGATATCTCGAGTTGGGCATCAATATGGGGAAGGCTGCGTCACTGCTTGGATTTAAGATTGACGACATCATTCAGATTCATTTCGCTGATTAACATCTTATTCATATTTCATGAGACTCAAAAAGCTTACACCACATGATCAAGCGTATTGTCCGTATGCAGTTTCGCAAGAAGAAGGTGCCACAATTTCTCGAAATCTTCAGGGAGAACTGTGAAGCTATTCGTGCCTTTGAGGGTTGTGTATATCTTGAGCTCCTACAGGATGCAGAAGACCCGGAGACGTATTTCACTCTAAGTGTCTGGCAGAGTGTGGAAGCCCTCGCAGCCTATCGCAATTCAAAACTTTTTAAGGACACCTGGAAGCAAACGAAGAAACTTTTCAGGAAGGAAGCAAAAGTCTGGAGCCTGACCAGCTATATCGTTCTATGAAGGAAGAAGAAAGCCTGTCAATAGCCGGAGTACCGGTTTTCATTGATGCTGACAGCACATCCTTGTTTGATGCTTTAAAAGCCCTGGAGCGGATAGGGTCTATACATTTGATTTGCGATACAAACACCAGTACGGATTGTATGCCCTTGCTTCCTTACCTGGCACAAATAACAAAAGAACCGATCATCCTGCCTGTCGGTGAGCAATATAAAAACCTCGAAACATGCCAGGGAGTGTGGAGATCGCTGGCTCAGCAAGGTGCAAATCGTAACAGTACTGTTGTCAATCTTGGTGGTGGTGTCGTTACTGACCTTGGGGGTTTTTGTGCTGCAACATATATGAGGGGTATCAGTTTTATGCATATACCGACAACGGTACTTGGCATGTGTGACGCGGCATTAGGAGGAAAGCATGGCGTTGATTTTGAAGGATTGAAAAATTATATTGGCGTTATAGAACAACCAAAGTTGATTTGGATCCACACGCCATTTCTCCTGACACTTCCATTAAGGCACTTTCAAAGCGGCCTGGCGGAAATAGTAAAACACGCATTGATTGGTGATCCGTTGTTATTTCAATTACTTCACGGGAATATAAACTTCAGGACATTCAACAAAGAATTCCTTACTCGGGCAATTCAGGTCAAGAAACATTTTGTTGAGAATGACATACAGGATCACAAGATGCGTGCGGCACTCAATTTCGGACACACGTTTGGGCATGCAATTGAATCCTATTTTCTACACACCGACACACCCCTGCTGCATGGAGAATGTGTGGCGCTTGGCATGATCGCAGAGATATGGCTCTCGCATGTACATCTGGGTGAACCCACGCGCGAGGTATGTCGAAAAATCACGGCCTTAATCAGGAAATGTACTCCGGTTGATGTGCCTGGGAAAATCAAATTGCGTGCCTTGATGCCCTATCTTTCGATGGACAAAAAGCAACATGCAGGTGCCACACGGTATTCCCTGATTAAAGGTATCGGTCACCCTGTGATCGACCAGGAAGTCCACTATGCCACCTTAGAGAAACTCCTCCAGGATGATGAAGTCGCCTTGTTTTTACCCTGGCTCTTGAGATAGGGGGTCTTACTTCTACTCGACTGCCAAATCTCCGCGAAAAATCAAGACCTTAACGCGGATACTCAATTCTCTTCTGCTGAGCAGCATCATTCATGTAATTTAGCGGACTCATGGCAAACAAGAAATTTTTCAGACTACCTCCCGTGGTCACACCTCTCGAGAAATGGATTCGCAGGTTATGGTTAGGTGCACTGGGATTAGTGCTTTTCCTCATTCTCTTTTTTACACTGCTGACTTTTTCAGGATTACCGGACTTCAGTCAGCTCGAGAACCCGGAATTTGAAAAAGCCAGCCAGATCTACGACAACCAGGGGGCAGAAATTGGGAGGTTTTACACGCAAAACCGCGTTCCTGTGCATTATGAAGAGCTCAATCCGCGTCTCGTAGAAGCTCTTGTAGCGACTGAAGACGAACGGTTTTTCCGCCATTCAGGCGTGGATTTCAAAGCACTCGGAAGAGTCATATTGGGTGTGATCACCTTCAACGAAGGCAAAGGTGGCGGCAGTACGATCACGCAACAGCTCGCGAAGCTGCTTTTCGATCGCCCGAATTTCTCAGACATGGGCAAATTGCGGAAGTATTGCACTCTTATCATTACGAAATTCAAGGAGTGGATCACAGCGATTAAAATCGAAAAACGCTATACGAAAGAAGAGATCCTTGCGATGTATCTGAACAAGTTCAATTTCATCTATGGCGCCTACGGGATCCGCGCAGCATCTGAAGTGTATTTCAGAAAACCACAGGATAAACTGACAATCGAAGAATCCGCGACGTTAATCGGTATGCTCAAGAATCCTGCGCTTTTCAATCCTGTACGCAGACCGGATACAGTGATGTATCGCAGGATGATCGTGCTCAAGCAGATGGAAAACAATGGTTTTATCACCAGAAAGGAATACGATTCGCTCAGGGTGCTGCCATTGGATATGACCCGTTTTCATATGGATACGCACACAGGAGGACCTGCACCGTATTTCAGAATGGAACTTGCCAAATGGCTTAAAGAACTACTGGAACAACCGGAATACCAAAAGCCGGACGGTTCACAATACAATATCTACCGCGACGGCCTGAAGATTTATACGACCATCGATCTTGAAATGCAAAATATTGCTGAAGAGGAAATGCTCAAGCATATGCAGAAAGTGCAGACACGCTTTGAAACGGTCTGGAAGAATCGCGACCCCTGGTCCTACCAGGCTGATGCCACGCAAAAACAAATCCGGCAGGCGGGTCTGAAGACTTTGATTCGGGATTCCCCGCGCTATCAGGAGCTTCGCATCCACGTCCTGGGTAATATCATGAGTCAGATAGCGAAGGATACTGAATACGAACCGACAGATTGGGATATCGAGAACATGTTGGAAGAAGAGAAAAAGGAAGGAAGAATTGCCAAGCTTGTTGCAGGCAAAACAATCAGTAGAGGTAAAGCCTCAGTCTATCGACAAATCATGTCGGATGAATACTGGCTCGAATTGAAAAATGCCTGGACTGCGTTGACAAAAGCAGTAGAGAAAGAGTTCAATGCCCCGGTGACGATGCGCATCTTCGACTATGCCGCAGGAGAGAAGGAGGTGACGATGTCTCCGCTCGATTCATTGAAATACCATCGGAAAATCCTGCAAACCGGAATTCTTGCGATAGATCCGCGTGATGGACATATCAAGACCTGGGTTGGAGGTGTGAATCACCGCTATTTTCAATTTGATCATATCCAGACCAGCAGACAGGTAGGCTCTACCTTTAAGCCTTTCGTGTATGCGACGGCGATCGCACTTCAGGGATTCTCACCCTGCTTTCCTGTGGTTGACCAACCATATACCATTGCCCCCGGAGATGGGAGTTTTGGATTGCTTTCACCATGGTCACCGCGGAACGCGGATGGGGCTTTCACCCTGGGAACATATACACTTTACGATTGTCTGAGACATTCAAAAAATAGTTGCTCTGTATTCCTGATGCAACAATTGGGGAATGCAAATGTGGTGCGTGGATTGATTCATAATATGGGTATCGATAGTTCACTTCTCCGCGCGGATGGTGAATTCCGTGTTCCCAATCAACCCTCAATATGTCTCGGCTCTGCTGATCTTTCCGTGATGGAAATGACCGGAGCATACTCCACTTTCGCAAACAATGGTCTCTATAATAAACCCATATTTGTGCTCTCAATAGAAGATGACAATGGTCGTGAAATCTATCGTAATATTCCTGATGAGACTTTAGCACTACCCCCAAAGGCAAATTATGTGATGGTCGATATGTTGCGCTATGCTGCCACGAATCTCGGTGGCATTACATGTGATGTGGGTGGAAAGACGGGAACGACCAATGATTATGTGGATGGATGGTTTATGGGAATTACTCCTTCTCTGGTCGTGGGAACATGGGTAGGAGGAGAAGATCCATGGATACGTTTTCTTTCTCTCTCGGATGGACAAGGGAGTGTAATGGCAAAACCTTTTTTCAGGGAATTTATCAAGCGATTACAGGAAGCGGCGAATGTCGATTTTGAACCCAATGCAAGATTCATCCGGCCTGCAGGAGATCTTGAGATAGAAATTAATTGCGCACGTTATCAGGAACTTCGGAATGAATACGAATCGGAAGAGTTCCACGAAAACGAAATCTTTGAAGACGAGTTTATCGACAACGAATAATTCCGGCGATATTTATCGCGTGAGCAATCTGGTCGTTTATAAGCAGTTGAGATGGTATTGCAGGTATAGTGTCATGACATTGCTCTCGATGATGCTGGCCTGTACTCCCAAACCAGAAGAGTCACGCGAATATCAGTTTGCCCTCGATATTGCGCAGCCTCGGCAACAACACGTTCTGGATTTGCAGGATCACCAGCTACGCGATAGTCTGGTGGCGTATCTGGGTCATGCCGATCCTTCTTTGAGATATCGCGCTGCTCTGGCATTTGGCTCTTTCCGCGATAGCGCGGTAATACAAAAATTGGCACCACTCTTATCTGATCCCAATGAACACGTCCGCATGGCCGCTGCGTTTGCACTTGGGCAGTCTCGCGCAAGACAGGCAGAACAGTTGTTAATCAAAGGCTTCAGGCAACAAGACTCACTCCCTGAAGCTGCATTGTCAAATGCATTTATCCTGGAGGCTGTAGGAAAAACAGGTAGTGTCGAAAGCCTATTGGCCATGAGCACTACAAAGACCTATTTCCCATCGGATAGTCTGTTGATCATCGGACAAGCACGTGGTATCTATCGCTTTGCTCTACGGAGTATCGTACATCCATCGGGTACTTCGCGCATGGTTGAAATTGTTTCTCACAAAAATATGCCCGATGAAGCGCGCATTATTGCCGCCAATTACCTTTTCCGCGCCACGGGTATTAACACTGTCGATCACGTTAATGTGTTAGCTCCACTTGCTGAGTCTGATCCAGACCCGCGTATCCGGATGTGTCTGGCCGTCGCCCTTGCCAAAGCGGCAACACCTGCTGCGAGACAGGTGCTGACAAGAATGATCTCGCGTGACCAGGACTATAGAGTGAAATGTAATATTCTCCGGGCGTTGCAATATTTCCCTTATGATCAGGTACGCGAGCTCGCCTTCCAGAATATCGGCAGTCGCAATCTTCACATTGCACGCAATGCAGCACTATACTTACTGGAACATGGCGCAGAAAAAGATGCTGCGCGCTACCGTTCTCTCTCGAAAGGCCGATTGCCATGGGAGGTAAAGAGCCTTCTCTACGCTGCATCAAACCGTTATATGACGACTGCCTATGCAATCACAAAAACGAATGTGAATACAGAATTGCGCGAATGGTTCAAGCGCGCGAAAAATCCTTATGAAAAAGCTGCAATCCTTGATGCTTTTGCCAAGGATGCAGGTAATTATGATGAAATTGTGACGATGGCTTTCGATTCCAGGGACGCACCTGTACGTACAGCTGCGGTGGATGCATTGGGTACTATTCTACAGGACAAACGATTTGCCCGTGACATTGGCACAAACATCACATCCGCCCGGAGAGCGATCACTACACATCTCGTCACTGCAATCAAAACCGGCGATCCGGCAATGATCTCCTCTGCTGCAACGACACTTGCAAAGACAGAGAATGGATTATATGAATTTGCAAGACCGCATCTTGAGACCCTGGAATCAGCTCTCATTGCTCTTGATCTCCCGGCAGAAGTAGAAGCGTATGACGCACTCGCAGATTGCCTTGCAAAACTCAAAAATGAAAAGTATGCGCGGAAGACGGTCGCACATAATCATCCCATACCCTGGGATCTTGTATCACAGTTGCCTGATATCGTCAAAGCTGAAATCGTGACTTCACGTGGGACAATCAACCTTGATCTTTTCACGCAGACTGCACCCGGATCAGTGATGAATTTTATTCAACTCGCACGTGACAGATTTTATCATGGAAAAAACGTACATCGCGTCGTCCCTAATTTTGTCATCCAGGGTGGATGTCCTCGCGGCGATGGGTATGGCAGCCTCGATTACAGTATCCGTTCCGAGCTTCTTCCTGTCTATTTCAATGATGAAGGATATCTTGGCATGGCTTCTGCGGGAAATCACACAGAGGGTACCCAATGGTTTATCACCCATTCACCGACACCCCATCTCGATGGTAACTATACCTTGTTTGGGAAAGTGACTTCTGGTATGGATGTCGTACATGCAATTCAGATCGGTGATGAGATCCTGGAAGTAAATGTGCAATAATAATTTATACACACTGAGAAAATGCAAGATATGTCAGCAAACATCACGCCTTTACGAAGCAGGCATGTAGCGCTAGGTGCGCGGATGATGGAATTTGCAGGATTCGATATGCCTCTTATTTATACCAGTATTCAGGATGAACATCATGCCGTGCGAAATTCTGTCGGAGTATTCGATGTCTCACATATGGGAGAGTTTATTGTCAAAGGCAAGGAAGCACTGGCACTTGTGCAAAAGGTGACATCGAATGATGCTTCAAAACTTGCAATTGGTCAGGCACAGTATTCCTGCCTGCCCAATGACAAAGGCGGCATTGTCGATGATCTCCTGGTCTACCGTCTTACCGAAGATGATTGTGCACCAGGTGAGCAAGCCTTTTTACTTGTCGTAAATGCATCAAATATTCAGAAAGACTGGGACTGGATCTCTGCACAGAATTCATTTGATACGCGCCACATCAATATTTCCGAAGAGACAGGATTGATAGCTGTGCAGGGACCACGTGCAGGGGAGTTATTGCAACCGCTTACGGCAGTACCTTTAAATGAAATTGAATTCTACTCTTTTCGGAAAGGAACCTTTGCTGGTGTAGACCAGGTACTCATTTCGGCTACTGGATACACGGGTGCGGGAGGATTCGAGTTGTATGCGCGCAATGAAGGAATCGTCAGGATTTGGGATGCCATATTCTCATTATCGCCGGATTTTCAAGTGATACCGGCTGGACTTGGTGCACGAGATACTCTGAGACTTGAAATGGGTTATTGTCTGTATGGTAATGATATAGACGATACCACATCTCCGATTGAAGCCGGCCTCGGATGGATCACCAAGACACAGAAGGGCCCTTTTAATTCATCCGATATCTTCATGCGTCAACGCAAGGAAGGAGTGAGTCGCAGGCTTGTCGGTTTCGAAGTAAATGACCGCAGGGTGCCAAGGCATGATTATCCGATTCAGGACATGACAGGACGTGTTATCGGGCGCGTGACCTCCGGGACGCTTTCTCCGAGTCTGCAAAAACCAATCGGGATGGGCTATGTCGAAACCGCTTATGCCAGCGAGGGAACGGAGATCCAGGTTATTGCAAATCGCAAAGCACTACCGGCACGGGTAGTGAAAATGCCATTTTATCAGAAGACGACATGAACATTTTCAGTTCCCTGGCATTCCTATCAAGTAATTTCGCCAACCAGAATTATGCATCTCACTGAAGGCAAGGCGCGTTTTATCGAATCCTGGGGAGCTCTCGGGTCAAGCTGGGGTATTAGCCGGACAATGGCCCAGGTCCATGCACTTCTTCTCGTTTCATGTCGATCTCTCTGTGCCGACGATATCATGGAGGCGCTGAAAATATCCCGCGGAAATGCGAATATGAGTGTGCACTCTCTGATGGACTGGGGTCTTGTACACAAAGTGCAGAAACCCTGTGATCGCAAAGACTACTTCGAAGCGGAGAAAGATATGGTCACCGTAATGAAACAGATCATCCTACAACGCAAACGCAAAGAGTTGGATCCAATGATCAAGGTACTCGAGGACATCTCCACAGTCGAATGTCAGTGTAAGGATTCAGAAGAGTTTTGCAGAATGATCAAAGAACTGAAGCGCTTCTCCACGAAGGCTGATGCAATGCTCGATTATATGCTGACGTCGGAGAAGGACTGGATGTACAAAGTATTGTTTAGAGTAACAGGTTAGCCTAACACTTAAAGTCAAAATGCAAAATGTAAAAGGTAAAACCCAAAAGTGAATCCATTTTTTGACTTTTATATATAGCGTTTTACCTACTCGAATGAATTTCGTTCCGGGCATTTTGACTTCGTGCATCCCCTTATCTTGTATCAATGATTCACCATCCCCGTCATCCATCCCTCTACGAAATCAATACCCGTGTCCTTCTGAATTCACTTGGTCCGGAAAGTACGCTGGCAGATATCCCTGGAAAATACTGGAAAGATCTGCGCAGCAAAGGAATCGACTGGGTCTGGCTCATGGGTATCTGGGAGATTCAGGAGAAAGCACTAGATCCATATCTCATACCTCAGGGGATGATGGATGAGTTCCATGCGTTGATGCATGATCTGACAGAAGACGATATCAGTGGATCTCCGTATGCTATTCATGACTATGTCATCGATCCTTCAATCGGTACTGCAAGACAACTCAAGGATCTCAAAACGAAGCTGCATAAACTCGGCATGAAGCTGATGCTTGATTTTGTGCCCAATCATTTTGGTGCACACACACGATGGATTGAGGAACATCCGGAATATTTTATTGAAGTGCAGGAAGAAGATTTTCTCGGGATGCGTAAGACATACTATCGGCCCTGGTATGACCGCAATATCTTTTTTGCACGTGGCAAGGATCCTTTCTTCGATGCATGGCAGGATACTGTACAAGTGAATTACGCGAATCCCGCTACACATGTTTGGATGACGCAAATCCTTGAGAATATTGCCGGTATGTGTGATGGTGTACGTTGCGATATGGCGATGCTCCCCGTACTCCGCATCTTTAAGCAAACCTGGGGTCATGTCGTCAAAATAAAACATGATCAGATTGAATTCTGGCCCACTGTGATTTCTGGCGTAAAAAAAACACATCCCCACTTTCTCTTTCTTGCAGAGTGTTATTGGGATATGGAGACAGAGCTCATGGGTATGGGATTCGACTACTGCTATGACAAAGTCTTTTATGACCGGATGTACATACATGAGGTTGACAAGATGCGTTTACATTTTCATGCGGAGCCATCATGGTTGATGCGTACTGCACGTTTCCTCGAAAACCATGATGAGCAGAGATCTGCATCGCTGTTGCATCTTGAAAGGCATATGGCCACTGCAGCGTTAGTCGCCTTCGGACCTGGAATGCGCTTCTGGCATATGGGACAATGGGAAGGACGACGAAAGAAAGTCCCTGTACAAATCTGCAGAAATCCGCATGAACCAACATGTGGTTGTATCATGCAGAAAGAATCAACAGGAGTGACGTGTACATGCATCCAATCATTCTATTGGCGTCTCCTGGAACTCAATCAGGAAGCAATCTTCCGCGAAGGCGAATGGAGAGTTGTCCATGAGCATGCAGCGGTACATGGACTGATCTGCTGGTTATGGAAACATCATCATGAGCAGGCGTTGGTGGCGATAAATTTTTCAGACAACGAAGCGGTGTTCTCTCTCGCAGACCAATTGCATTTATTGTATCTGAAGAATCCACTGAATATCTTCTCCGGAAATCGTCCCGTCGATCCGCATCAGACTCATACACTCTCTCCCTGGGGTGTTTATGTGTGGAAAGTACAGGGGAAATCGTAAGCGTATGCAAAGAATTACCCAACGTTTGGAGCAAAATAATACTCTCAAAGTTATTTACAAGACGTTAGCCCGAAGTACTCACTTTCGGTGTCAAAGTAACATAGGCGATGATTGCACTCGTAAACATCAATACTGCTCCAAGGAGAAAAGGCACACCGGGTAAGTGTATGGGTGCATTGGGACGTGTGAATATTGCAAATAAACCCGTCATCACCGGAGGTCCAATGATCGTCGTCAGACTCATCATACTTGTCAGCGCACCTTGTAGCTCGCCCTGTTCATTCGGAGGTACTTGCCCTGTAATAATCGATTGCAATGCCGGTCCGGCTATTCCTCCAAGACAATAAGGCACAAGAAATGCAAACATCATCCAGGACCTGTTCGCAATCCCAAAAAGCACCATTCCAACTCCATACAATATCAGTCCGATGTATGCACTTTTCCGATCTCCAAGCCACGGATTGACTACACGTATCAATCCTCCCTGCACGCCTCCGACCAACAATCCTACTAAAGCAAGCGAAAGACCGACCATCCCTTCACTCCAGTTGAATAAATACATCACATAGAAACTCCAGTTGCTTTGTACCGCATGAGCAGCGATGTAGATCAGCGCAAATGCAAGAAACAACCAGGACAATGTGGGATACTTCTTCAAATGCAATAATGAACCAACCGGATTCGCACGTTTCCATTCGAATGCACGACGATGTTCAGAGGACAGTGATTCAGGCAGAATGAAATATCCATACAACCAATTTAAAAATGTCAAAGCTGCGGCAGCATAGAAAGGTACGCGTGTACCGAGTTCGCCAAGAGAACCTCCAATCGCCGGGCCAAGGATGAATCCCAGTCCAAATGCGGCGCCGATCATTCCAAAGTTTTTTGCTCGGTTTTTGGGAACGCTGATATCTGCGATGTACGCTGCTGCAGTAGTAAAACTTGCACCAGTAATCCCCGCCAGTAACCTTCCAACCACAAGCCATCCAAAGTTGGGAGCAAAACACAGGATGAGATAATCGAGGAAGAATCCAAACAAAGAAAAAAGTAACACTGGCCTGCGTCCATATCGATCACTGAGATTGCCAAGAACGGGCGCAAAGATGAATTGCATCACCGCATAGATGGCAGTGAGCCACCCGCCATAGGTACTTGCTTCATTCACAGGGATATCCAACATCCCCGAGATCAGGCTCGGCATGACAGGGATAATAATACCGAAGCCGGTCACATCGATCAGGAGAGTGATAAAGATGAAACCAATCGCCGCCTTGCCATGCCTGCGTTGGAAAATACCTGCCATGGACGTCTTTCGTGTTTTTGAAATCCTGCGCAAGTTGAAAAGATTATTTACTAAGTAGCTGCTAAGTTGTGTCTAAGTAGCTGCTAAGTCGTTCCTAAGTTGTTGGTAAGCATACCTATTCGCCCTGTGTATGTCATTCAGCCCCTTCAGGACCCTTCAGGGCTATAAGACAAACGCAACCTTTGCAACGGGCTTTGACCGTTGCTATTGATATTTGGCCCCTTCAGGGCCTTCTTTTCAGAGTTTATCTTGAAAAGAATTTAGGTGTTTAAATGTTTAAGTGTTTAAGTGAGTAATGCTTAAAAGCGGAAATGGTGAAGACTGAGAACTGCAAACTGTCTGATCTTGCACTTGCGCTTGCTCTTGAGTTTGCACCTTGAGTTTGATTTTTTCCCCGTCTTACCTTCGCACCCATGCCGCGAGTACTCATCACTGACTATGTCCATCCTATCCTCATCACCGGTCTTCGTGACCTCGGTTACTTCGTGCACTATATCCCGGAAATAGAGCGCGAACAGGTTCTGGATTGGATTCACAACTGTGCCGGCATCGTCATCAATACAAAAACAGTCGCAGATGCAGATCTCATTGTGGCGGCACAAGCCCTGAAGTGGATTGCACGACTTGGATCAGGCCTCGACATCATAGATCTCCATGCTGCTCAGAGCAGAGGTATCATCGTCATCAGCACTCCGCAGGCAAATGCGAACGCGGTAGCTGAACACGTCTTCGGAATGCTTCTATGTCTTATGCGAAATATTGCGATTGCCGATGGCGAGGTGCGCCAGGGACTCTGGAATCGTGAAAAAAATCGGGGTAGAGAGCTTCGGGGGAAGACAGTTGGTGTCATTGGCTTTGGTCATACCGGGAGTGCCTTCGCTTCTACGTTTGAAGGGTGGGGTGTGCGCGTGATGGCATATGATAAATATAAGACGCACTATACGGGCAACTCATTCTTTATTCATGAGAGTACTCTTCAGGAGGTTTTGTCGTCTTCGGATATTATCAGTCTTCACTTGCCTTTGACTGCTGAGACCCGGCAAATGGTCGATCCATCTTTTCTCTCCCGATGCAAACCCGGCGCAATTCTGCTCAATAGTTCCCGTGGTAAGGTGTTGAACACGGCAGCATTGCTTGAAGCTCTTCAGTCCGGTCATGTATCCGGTGCATGTCTGGATGTCTTTGAAAATGAAAAGCCTGACACGTATTCTCGCGCGGAGAAAGTCTTGTATAAAACACTGGCTTCAATGGACAATGTAATCCTCACGCCGCACGTCGCCGGCTGGACGTTTGAATCGAAACGCCGCATCGCAGAACAAGTAGTGCTGGAAGTCGGGAAAGTCGGAGAAACCGGTGAAGCCGGTTAAATCGGTGAAACCAGAGAGGTCAGTAGCTTGCGGACCTATGTGTCCGCCTATCAATGCCCTATTTTACAGTGAACCCTTTACTGGCCACGCCTTGGCGTGGTGCCCGCCAATCAATACCAAAGACTCACTTTCCACCTATCAATAGACTGAAACCAATTTCACCGATTTCTCCAGTTTCTCCCGTTCTTGAGTTGAACATGTCGAAGGTTGACTTATTTCACCTTCCCCCTGCATAGGGGTCGTTGCGATCAATCGTGTCGTTTGTACGACAGAACGTATGATTCAGGGGTTGAAAGCAAATTGTCATTTGTCTTGCGAACAGCGTTTGAGGCACTGAGACTCGTTGTTTTTTTAGTAACATTGCGTCCTCTCTGGCAATTCATCAGGTCAAAACACTCAACGTATGATGAGATTCTTTACTGTGTTAACTGTGTGCATGGCGTTCAGCGCTTCTGCAGCACTTGCACAAACTTCACTCGAAGGCAAGGTCACCGAACAGGATAATGGTGACCCCGTCATTTTTGGAACGGTTTCACTCTTTAAAAACGGGGTCCTGATCACGGGTACCGAAACCGACTTCGATGGCAATTATGCCTTTTCCAATATCGATCCGGGTACCTACGATGTCGAGGCATCCTATGTCGGGTTCACAGCCCAGCGTCAGGTAGGTGTCGTCGTATTGGCTGGTAAAGCGATACGCCTTGATTTTCAATTGAGCTCCGGTGTTGTACTCACAGAAGTGGAAATCTTTGACTATAAAGTACCCCTGATCGAACAAGACAATACAACACAGGGTGGCATTAAGACAGCGGAACAAATACGTAACCTTCCGACGAAAGATATCAATGCGCTGGCTGCAACTACTGCAGGTCTCTCTTCGATCGATGGTGGCGACATTGCAATCCGGGGGTCCAGGACAGACGCGACGAATTATTATGTGGATGGAGTGAGAGTAAGTGGAAACCTGATTCCTCAGTCTGAAATCGAACAGTTACAAGTAATTACCGGAGGGATAGAAGCGCAGTATGGCGATGTCACCGGTGGGATCATTTCCCTGACAACAAAAGGACCATCGCAGGCTTTTTCCGGTGGGCTAGAGATCGAAACATCTGAATTTCTTGATCCGTATGGATACAATCTGATCAGCGCTAACTTGAGCGGCCCCATTTTAAAAAACAGCAAGGGAAACTCTGTCGTTGGGTTTAGAGTATCCGGACAGTTCAAAGATGTCCAGGATGATAATCCACGTGCATTTGGATTTTACAGGGCAACCGAAAATGTGATCGACCAGATAGAAGCAGATCCGTTGCAGCTCCAGTTTGGCTCTCCCAGAAATGTCGCCGAAACACTGACGATAAATGATGTCGTGTTAGATAAGGCTGCACCTAATGAGCAACAAACATCCTATGATTTTACCGGGAGATTAGATGCCAGGTTGAGTCAATTTGTGGATTTTACTGTATCAGGAAGTTACAACCAGGTCGAAGATCGCTTTTCACAAGGACAAGGACTAGGGCGGTCCTGGGGATTATTGAACTGGAGGAATAACCCGATTGACAACAATGATATCTATCGTATCAATGTGCGTTTGCGTCACAGACTGGGTGGAGGCCCTTCTGGTGATCCCGAATCTGCTGCGGGAAAAGCGGCCGTCATCCGCAACGCATCGTACGCGTTACAATTTGGATATCAAAAAGCGAGTCAGACTTTTCATGATATCCGTCACGCAGACAGATTTTTTGACTATGGATATGTAGGAGATTTTGAAAACAATTGGATACCGGCGGTCGGAGAGTCCGAGTATAGCGGAGGATTTCCTGTACAGACTCCCGGCGGATTTATTCGTATAGCTCACGCAGGTTACGTCCAGCAGTTTAATGGTTGGACGCCGGGTACCATCAACCCCGCCAGAGCCAATTACAATAAGCTCCTGGAAGATGTACCTGCAATGAATCAGTTTAATGCGTTCAATAGTTTCTTGTCCAGCAGCTATAATGAAACTTGGGGTGGTCTGCACCAGAATGTGGGTGGTATTTATAACCGGTATCAGAAATCACAAGGTGAGCGCTACACCTTTAATGTGACGAGTGGTTTTGACCTTTTCCCGGGAGGCTCGGACAAAGGACGTCACAGCCTTCAGTTCGGCATTCTCTATGAACAGCGGATCGGCAGGTTATGGACGATCGTGCCCTATAGACTCTGGGAGATTGCCCGCTCATATGCAAATGGACATATTCTTGGTGTCGATACGAATAACATTATCGGCAGCTTCTATGACTCTACGTTCATGATGGAATTCGATCAGTTCCAGACACTGATCAACAATGAAGTACTCCAGGATGCTGATGTCCAGTTTTTCAAAGAAGTACGTGAGCTCACGGGACAGACTGTCTACGACTACGTCAACATAGACGGTATTTCGCCTGATCAGCTTTCACTCGATTTGTTTTCTCCCCAGGAATTGAATGATCAGCAGCTTATCAACTACTATGGCTATGACTATCTGGGTAACCCGATCAGCAACAGCACAACTTTTGAAGACTTTTTCACAGATATTGACGAAAATGGCCAACGACGATTTACTGTGGCGCCAAACAAACCGATTTATACCTCGGCATACATCCAGGATAAGTTCACCTTCAAGGATATCATCTTCCGCCTTGGTTTGCGCGTGGATCGATTTGATGCAAACAATAAAATCCTGAAAGATCCCTATACCTTATATGAGATCATGGACGCCGGTGATTTCTATGCCGGCCCGGGGTCAGGCGAACAAATATTTGGAGAGGACGATTGGAAGGTATATGTCGAATCCGATGGTTCGACAAATGTCAAGGCGTTCAGGGATGGCGATCAATGGTATAATGAAACAGGCTCGCCGGTCAATAGCGGTAATGCAATTTTTGCAGGTCAACTGGTACATCCCTACTATGTCGAGCAGGATATCGAGCGTCGTAATATCCGCAGCCGCGATTTTGATCCGAATACTATTTTCGAAGACTATACACCTCAGGTCAGCTGGATGCCACGCCTTGCCTTTTCATTTCCGATCTCGGATGAGGCAAACTTCTTCATGCACTATGACATCCTCGTGCAGCGGCCACCATCGAATAATCTTGCAACGGCTCTTGACTATTATTACTTCGAGGATACACAGCCAAGAAACAATCCGAATCTGAAGCCTGAACGTACTGTGGATTGGGAAGCTGGATTCAAACAAAAGCTGACCAACTCGAGTGCCTTGACAATCTCAGCGTATGTGAAGGAATTGCGCGATATGATCCAGTCTCGTTTTCTGCTGAATCTTCCTCCGCCGATCAACCAATACGAAACCATCGGTAATCTGGACTTCGGGACGGTAAAAGGACTTTCCTTCTCCTATGATCTACGCCGGACAAACAACCTCGAGTTGACAGCAAGCTATACGCTTCAGTTTGCAGATGGTACAGGATCGACTGTAGACTCGCAGCGGGATATTGCACGCAATGGAAATCTACGACAGCTCATCCCCCTGAACTTTGATGAAAGACATCGCGTGGTCGCACTTCTTGACTATCGATATGATTCCGGTAAGCGCTACAATGGCCCGCGCTTATTTGGTGCCGATATCTTCAGTAACACAGGAGCGAATCTCCAAGTGACGACTGTTTCCGGCCGACCCTATACGAAGCAACAAAATCCGACACGATTTGGCGGTACGGGTTTCCTGGGTGCGATCAATGGCGCGCGCTATCCATGGAATATCACCTTGGATCTGCGTGTGAATAAACAATTCCGTCTCACACCCGGCGAAAGTGAAAAGAATCCGATTTTCTTCGATGTCTACTTCCGCGTACAAAACCTTCTCGATACGCGTAATGTCATCGGAGTATACCGTTCTTCCGGTTCAGCAGAGGACGATGGATACCTCGCCTCCTCATTTGGGCAGGACGAATTGCGCAATCTT
>DATDQA010000138.1:0-2911 GCA_035292505.1 Saprospiraceae bacterium
GGCACCGAATTATTTGCTTTTACATTTAATGCATATTACATATTTGACGGAGAAACGCTGGAGGAGCATGAGCATATTGGACTTCCCCATTCTTTCTCAGATTTGCTCTTTGCATTATCCGACAACAATACGGTATATGCCATTGTTGACAACAACAAGGTGTTCAGGGCTTCGAGTCCGGTCGTGCGCTCAAAGGAGGTGCAAGCACCTGTTCACGTCAAACTCTTTCCCAATCCGACACATGATTTCATCTCCATTTCTGTTTCCGAAAATGAACTAAAGTTGTTTGATTCATACGAGATTATTGATGTACTTGGCTGCCGGGTGCAATCAACCGATCTTACCGGATCACTCATCAGTGTAAGCCACATGACGCCGGGTATCTATACACTTTTGTTGAAGGGTACTAGGAATGTCTTAAGGGTTGGGAAGTTTATTAAGCTTTAGTTGTCTGCATCGGTGAAGCCCTCTCAACATAATACTCCTCACACGAGAAATTCAGAAATATTCATTGCGTTGCTTGTTTCTTAAGCTTTTGGAGCATTTGCCAATTGATCGGAAGTCCTACTATGTCTGTTCGCTTTGTCGTGAAAAAACTGATATTGCACATCTCTCAATCTCACTCACCACCCACCCTCATCCTCGGCCTCAAAACCCACATCACCCCCAAACAAACAAGATTCGCAATCCCCATAAAATGATAGTAATCCAAAACATCCACCAAATGCGTCCCAATAATCTCCCGCCCCATGATCGCCAGGACAATCATCAGCAAGCCGGCAAGGATTAATAGCAATTTGCCGAGAGATGTAACCCTTATCTGTGATCCGGGCAACATACACATGATGAGATAAGCCCCTGCCGGGACGAAGTAGAGCATGGAATACTTCATCTGGTGCGGAAAGATGAGTAAGGTTACGAGACAGAGTAATCCCATCTCCCAAAGAAAGACATGTGGGTTGAATTCCGTTTTTCTATTTCTATCGGCGAACTCGATTTTGAGTGCTAGCCAAAATCGCTGGATCAATTTCCCTGGACTGCCATAAATCCAACTGCGCGGAAGAAGTGCCAGCAGGAATATTCCAAGAACCAGGAGACGGCTGAGTAATAATATCACACTCAAGGTCTCATATGGAATGTGTACAATCCTCCGAGGATAATCGACGTTACGTTTGTATGGAGTAATAGAACGTTCGATGGAGTCAAAGTCAAAGAAGTATGCCGGGAGAACAGCATTCAGGGAATGACAACCATCATTGTCTTCAAATGCAAAACGCTCACCAGCCGGATTGATGACATTCTTCCATGCAGAGAGAAGTTCAGAATTGTATTGAAAACCAATGATCACAGCAGGTATGATCAGACTCATGAAGAAAAACAGCACGGTCAAAACGCCTGCTTTGAAATATCCTTTCATGCCAAAATATACGAGCACAAGCATCGGGATGATCTTTATATTAATCCCTATTGCGATCAGCAGAGCACCAAGTACCGATCTTCCTTTTCCGACCTGGTAGCATCCTTCAAATGTCAACCACAGGATCAGGATTGTCACCTGACCAAGCGCAAAATTGTGATTCAAAAATCCGAGTGATAGAACGATAACGCTGATCATCCATACTCTTCTGTTTGAAGGTGAAAGCGTAAGTGCCAGGGGGCGCAACAAATACCAAAGCCGCATCACAATCCCGAGATTGACAAGCATCCAGAAAACACGCGCCACGGAAATTTCCAACAGTGTAAGCGGCGAAAGCGTCAATGCGAAGAGCGGACTGTACAGATAGAAGTTGTAGGGGTTTTGTGTGTAGATATTCTGACCGTTTAGCAATTGTTCGGCAGCATAGAGATAGACATTAATATCGTTACCTCCGCGATAAGTCCTGGCGATAAGGTATCCTAGAGCAGCAATTCCCAGCAAGGCCAGAAACCCCGACAACAAGTGCTTTCTACAATCTTGATTTGTGAAAGACATCACCGCAATCTGAGAAAAGTTCTGCTAAGGGACAAGTACCAGAATTGCCTCTACAGATTTTACCAGAAGTCCATGGTAAGATAGAACCCGTTTGGGATCGCAGTTAAAGAGAAATCTCTTTTCTTGTTATCCCTGGTGCGGTGTAAATGTGGAACCAGAATTCCGACTGCCGCACCAAGCGCATATCCACCAATGACATCGGTAGGGTAGTGCTTTCCCGCGCGTATTCGGAGATAGCCGGTGACTGCCGGGACAATTGCAGCGGCAGTCCATACAATAGGTCTCCACTCACTGTCAGGATAAAAATCGGAGTACACTTTTGCCGCAAAAAAGGTTGCGGCGGCAGTCATTGATGTATGACCTGAGACAAAGGATGATTGCGCATTGATCGTTTGAATGCTTGACAAACTCGCGTCTTCATTGTACACAAATGGTCGGGGTCGATGTACTGCATACTTCGTAATCGAAGTAAGGCCCGTTGTGATAAGCATTGTTTCTCCATACATCAGGGCAATTTGACCAAAGTGGTGACGGGTATCCTTTCCTGCAAGAAAGAGGAGAGGTAATGCTTGTGCACTATTCATGAAATAATCGCTCGCACGATCTGAATGGCCTGAGAGCATCTGCGTGGCTTGCCTGTCGGTTGGATTGACAAAGAATTGATCAAGGTGCTCCAGTTCTTCCGGTGTAAAAAGCGTGATCTTATTACGCAGGTAAGCGCCAGTACCAAATGTCACGATACCTGTGCCGGTATACAACATTTCCTTATCCCATCTCGTACGATACGGTGACTGGCCAAGACTGAGTTGCAAGAAAAAAATACTGACGAAGACAAGACTGATGGTACGAATAAACTTCCTGCAGTCCTTATGATAACGGTGATATGCAGGTGCGAAATTCATCGGATATCAATGAGTTCGATTTCATCACCTGTCGAAA
>DATDQA010000139.1:0-8936 GCA_035292505.1 Saprospiraceae bacterium
CCTGCGGTGAACGCATAAGTCCATGTCTCATTCGTCGCACTGATATTGTGCATGATAAACTGATAAGAAGCTGGCTCATTAGCGGGAACATCTGTCCTGAATGGGCCATCCACAGATGTCAATAATACACCTTCACGTTTAGCAGTACCATATTCCCATGGGCAGGAAGTCTGACCAGCTTTAATATTGAATACAGGCGTCTTGTACACAGAGTCAATGCCTACATCAATTGTATAAGCATCCAACGGATCATCGTCTTTTAGCACATACCCTGTTGTGATTCCCCTCTCTGTTGTTCCATCCTCCGATTGTCCGGTAATGGACTCATACTTTACCTTTATCACGACACCTCCTCCAAGACCACTGACGTAGAATTGCAGATTACCGTCAACATCCAGATTGACATTGTGAGCCATTGCCTGTGACTCTACAATCCCCGTGTCACTTGTCTCAGAATATTCATACGTGACGCCGGCATCGAAGGAAATATTCTTCACAAATTTCGCTGCAGCCTTTTGTGCAGCATTGTCACTCAGGATTTGGTTCCACCGCTCTATGGATTCGAGATAAATATTTTGCTGAGCGGTGTCTGTTGCATTGTCGGCCAGGTTTTGCAAATAGACCAGGGGGTTACTTTTAATTCCCCATTCCGAGTACATAAATGTCGTCGCGTAATCGCCGGGTACGACAATCACCGTGACAGAATCAACTCCCGTACACATCGTTGTATCAAAGGTGATGATGTCGGCAAATCCAAATTCAATATTTAAGCCTCCCCCGACATACACATCGCCCCCCTGGTAGCCCCCGACGATCAGATCGTCTTCGCTGGTGGATATCCGTTCGCTCAGGCTGGTACAGACTTCGACCGAATTCGCATCGACTTTGGTCATCGTTGATGTAGCCGTAATGTCGGGACCGATATTAGACTCAAATTCAATATTCTGTGCACCGAAGAATGTTGGGATCGTAATGTCAGGACCAAAATCAATGATCGTTTCTAATCCTCCTCCTTCTGTAACCTCCTTCTCAAATGAAATCTTCTGACAGTATTTTTCATTTCTTTCCAGGAACGAATAACTGCCATCTCCCGGGGGATCACGGAGTATCATTGTCGGAGTTTCTGGCAAAACCGTGGTGAACGTGTTGTCTTTGGCACGGAGTCCGGTGATCACACCGAGCGTCGTGTATTCAACATCGTTGCCATCGAGTGTGCTGCCGATGATCGAAAGGTTTTTCTCGTAAGGAGGAGATGGATTCGGTGTCCCAACGGTGAATGGATAGATCAACAAACCATCGCCCATCGTCGTATCCTTGACCTCGTCACCAAAACCATTGATGATATGGAAACTTGCTGAATCGATATAGCAGACTCCATCATCATTTTGTGTAGCCACATATTGCTCTTTCAGTCGGATCCCCACCTCTACATTTTCATATTGTTCCAATACGATTGTGTTACAGTTCGGTGAGTAAGGTTCAAGACCACTGACAATTTCTATCTCAGGCATCGCTGTATAGATGAAGTCGATCATGGTATCTCTTTCAGAAATGTTCACGGTAGAACCACCTTGTACCTGAAAGGCTGTTTTGATCAGTGGATTCGAATGTTCAACTACCGCTACTGTCAGTTTTTCAAAAGGAGGAAGATTTTCAAATTCAAAGAACCCTTCCTGGTTGTCTATGGTGAGTTGACGTTCGAGGCAACCATCAAGCGTCCTGACCTTCACGACACAAAATGTTCCCTGACCACTTCCGGGAGGTGCGGTGATGATGGATTTTTTACATAGTCCACCGGCTACCTGGCCCGATACTGTCCGCGTCGTGATGTCATTGAAGACGATACCGGCAACAGGGTTATTTACGTTAGGGATTTCCCAAAAGGCAGGTACAAAGATGTGGTCAGCGAATTTGGGAGAGAGGACTGCTGACTCGCCCGGATTAAAATCAATAACGAACCTGCCCGTCGAATCCGTGAATATCCTTGGATTGTAGGAAGCGCCGTTGACAAGGATTTCGACATTCTGCGCAAAACAATCCGTGTCTTTATAGCGCACAAATCCGGAAATAGCCATGGTAGAACGATCCGTAAAGTCCACCTGGTCCACCGAAGTCACACTCGGATTGAGGGTCACTTGCCTGGTAGAAGGAGTGAAGACATGAGGCTCTACTTCCTGATGAGCCGCAAGCGCAGACCATTCGGTACCAAAGGTTGTTCCACCATCGAGAAATGCCGATCCAACGTTGCCAAGTTGATTCCCATTGCCTTCATCAAGTGCGTAATAGACCCGCAAGCCATTTTCCTGGGGGTCCCTGGAGTTTTCAAAATGCTGTTCAATGACTGTTGCACTCAAAGTAGAATCGTAGAAAGCAACTTCATCAAGTAATCCACCAAAATGATCTGCATGTATTCCACCATTATCACGTGCACCCAGTAACCAGGGTTCTTCTGTATCAGACCAATTGCCGGTAACTGCTCCGAAAGAAATCGAATTGAGCAGTACACCATTCTTATACCCGGTCATATCAACACTACTGCTATCCCATGTGAAAGCAAGATGTTGATACCCATTACCAAGATTTCCATACGTTTCTTCCTGACCATTGAGATAAATGACGATATCATTGTCAAGGCCATTGGGTTCCAGCATCAACCTGAATTCATTGGTGCCCCATTTTTTCGAAAGAAGACATTGGGTGCCATCAGGTCCTGCACTGTTCACCCAAATTTCAATTGTGGCCTTCGGTGTTATTGGAAAATCAGGCAGGCTTGCATAATCTTCTTCATCACGGTTCATTTTCAGTGCACGATGCATATAGAAATTCTTCTTTGGCTGTGCCAGGAAAGTCGTACCTGTACCATAGCTCGCGGATTCGATTTGATAATAACCATCTTCATTCGTGATACCTGCAGTATGCACCGGAGGACGGTCTGCATCAAATGTGGCTCCGCAGAAATACATCTTATGACGCCTGATGATATCATATGATTTCACGCCCAGCTCTTCATCCATCTTCCAGTAATGGGATAAAAACGGAGTTTGTGATGAAGCCGTGCCTTCCATGACCTGCCCGAAATCCAGTTCATCCAGTTTGCGGTGATAGATCCGGAGCTCATCCATCCGTCCTGTCCATTCACCATTTCCACCCTGACCACCGATATTGACAGTATCCGCTGATGGCACTGCGTTCATAGGTGCTATCCCTGCAAGGACACCATCTATATATAACCGGGCGTGATCACTGCTGCCATCGTAACTGAGGGCAACATGGTGCCAGTCGTTTTTATTGCTGTCTGGAAATGTTGCAGAAAGAAAAGGATCTCCCGTACCTGATACGGATACGTCCACACCCTCGTCGCCTGAAGAGCTGTTCAAAGCCCTGATATAAAGAGGAAAGGGCTTCATATTGATCACACTCGCTTGATCAGCAGCGTTGTTTGTCTTGATCCAGAATGTAACAGTCCAATCATCGCCTGCTGTTGGCAGGAATGGATTTTGACCAGCTTCGGCAACTGCGAATGCACCTTGTGTAGGATCAAATTTTGCAGAAAAGCCTTGCATCGGTGTAAGAGTGACTAAAGCATCGGGGACAGGACTTCCACTCAATGTGGAGATCCACCCTGTAACAACTCCATTAGGTACCTGGAAACCGAGTGCTGTACCCGGCGATCCTTCACCGTATGCATTCAGACCGCGCACTTTATAAGTATATGGTCTGCCGGCAATCACATTGAAATCGTTGTAATTGCGGATATTCGGTCCCACTGTCGCGAGGAATACATCGTCGCGATAGATATTGAATCCATCATTCGGCGAGGGCCCGAGAGCATCAATGTCCCAGCTTACCTGGATCCGATCGAGCAGATCCCCTTGTGTAGCAGTTACTTTCAATGCAAATGGAGGTAGAAGGAAGCGGGAGTAGAATCCAATGGTTGAGTTATAGTTCAAACCTTCTGTATAACCTACAAAGATTTGTCCCACAGCAACAGCCGAACGAAAGTTTTGCGTCTTTGCTCTCGACTGACTTCCATAGTTGAAAAAGGCGGTTCCAATAAATCCATTCGTATCCAGGACCTCTTCGGGACCGCAGGCATTGTTTTGTGCAATCAACGGCTTTCCTAAGCAAGAGCACAACAACATCAATGTATATAAGACAGGTATATATCGCATGATCTTTTCTTTTAAATGTGAAAGAATGTATCAGATCGTACGGGTTATTTCACCCATACTTCGATCATGCCGACACCATAGCGCTCATTGTTCGTGTCTTCACTAACCGCTGAGCCAAAGTATAGCCAGAATCCAGAACCGCTTTTGAAGGCAGTCATCTCCGCATTTTCGCAATGGTCGGAATCCGTCGACACACCATTGCCTTCGAAGTTATTCGTAGTAAGGAAGTCATTTGTATTCATATCTTCTGTGGAATTGAGGAAAGCAGGAAGAGTGCTCCAACCAACTCTCATCTGAGCACCATTGGAACCTTCCGCGAAGGCAGCCCAGGCTCTGTCATTACCACCCCATCCCCAGGTATCGATGTAATAATATTTGAATGTGACCTTGATATAGTTATAGGAGCCTACACCAGACAAATCGTAGTATTTCTTCAATACCTGGTTGTTGTCAGTTGGATAGAGATACATGCCGGCGAAATTGCCAGCACTACCTTCAACAGGTGCTTGTCCAGAACTGGATGAATTATTCCAACCCATGTGTTGGCCTGATACAGGACCATACACTTGCCATCCATTGGGTCCACCGGTAAGATTGTCATCAAAGACTAGCCTCCAGTCATCTTTGCCGTTGTAATTCACCTTCCCACCATTTGCCAGGTTTACATTCGCAGCACCGACATTACCTGACACTCCTGCATTACCCGTTACTGAAACATTCCCAGCAGTAGCAGCGAGAACTTCAACATTGTTGACATACATAGAAACCTTTCCGTCAGAAGTGGAGAACAGTCCGCTGTCTTTATCACCACTATTGCCCTTAAAAGCATAACCATTATGGCCGACGCCATTCAGCCCTGGAGCACCTCCTCTTGCCAATACACCACCAGCGACTTCTATACTGTCGGCTTTTACCAAACCGCTGCTGGGAAATTGGTTTGTCTGACCAATCAAAGACAATGCATACGGTGCAGATGTCAATTGAATACGCGGAGACATTTCAGAAGAACCGATCGTGACACCGAGATAATACACCTGATTGAAAGGGACATTGAGCGCATTGCTATTTCCAAGTATCGCGCTATAGATCCCACTGCTCACCTCTAATCCACTTTGCGTTTCTGTCCAGATGGCAGTACCTCCGGCCTGCACTGTGTACAGTTTGAACGTAATGTCGTATGTCCCATCATCGACGGCTACTCCATTTGATTTTTTCAGGATACCCTGGATGCTGAGAGAAGCCTGCGCATGCAGCACGCTGAGCTCTGCGCTGAAAGACAGGACGGCGATCAACAAAAGATGTCGCATGACCCTGGTTGACAACCGGATTGCCTTGCATTTGGAAAATTTTGAGTAGTTCATAGCTGTTTGGAAATTTAGAAGATTGATGAAAAAATTATCCTGCGTGTGGCTGATACACAGCAAGTGGTGTGAACCATCTGTGCGCATCATTCCATGTATGTTTAAATCCCTTCTTTACAGGTCGTAAAGTTGCCGGCAGGGAGAGGAAGAGTGATAGTAAAATGAGTTCAGTTTCAGGTAATCTCGTGCCATGAGCAGAAAATACCCGGGTTTTTTCGTTGCATGGACGAAATCCAATCTGCCGATATGCAGTTCAGTGATCAGTTACTTACTGATTGCACTTGGCTGGATTCCAAATTCTTCCTGGAAGATCTTTGAAAAATAAGACGGGTCTTTGAAGCCTACCTGGTAGGTAGCCTCTGCAACAGTGACATCCCCGTTTTCCAAAAGTGCTTTAGCCTTGTTCAGGCGAAAGGAACGGATCAGGTCGGAGGGGGAAGTGTCCGCCACGGCCTTCATTTTGCGGAAAAGCTGTGAGCGGCTCATTCCGATATGCTGACAGAGTTGGGGCAGCGTAAAATTCTCATCGGTGTAGTTTGCCTCAATGATACTCTTCACCTTACTCACGAAAGCATCTTCTATCAGGATGGCCTCCGTTATAGCAGGATCTTTGGGAATGGGCACCTTTCCGGTTTCAAGCGCTTTCGAAAAATGGAATGCCATCCGTCGCCTGTTGTCCAACAGCACGGTTATCTGAACCAGCAGTTCCTCTACATCAAACGGTTTGGCGAGGTAAGCGTCTGCTCCACGGCGTAGTCCGGTCATCCTAGATGCAGCATCGGCTTTCGCTGTCAATAAGATGATAGGGATATGGCTGGTCCGCTCATCGTTTTTAAGCATATCGCAGACCTGGTAGCCGTCCTTCTCCGGCATCATCACATCACTGATAATGAAGTCGGGAATATGTTCAAGCGCTTTTTCTATTCCGATTTTCCCGTTGTATGCCACTTCAATCTGATACGCATTTTCGAGGCAGGAGCTGAGATAAACAACCACGTCGGGATTGTCCTCGATGATGAGCAGTTGGGGCAACGATGAATTTAATGATGCATGGTGAATGAACGATGATGCATCATCAACCATATCCTTGTTACGCATACCCGCCATGGCAATCGGTTGCATGGAGGTAAATGCGTTTTCAGCAGGGGTCATCATTGCCGCATCATTCGTTATTGGCAAATGCACGAGGACGCTTGTCCCCGAGCCCAGTTCACTCTCCACCGAAATGCTGCCACCCATGACTTTCACCAATTCCTGTGTATGGGCCAATCCGATACCTGTCCCTTGCGCTATGCGTGTGGACGTGCTGTCCGCCTGATAAAACCGGTCGAAAATATGGGGCAAATCTTTGGTGGAAATGCCGATGCCGGTATCCGTGACCAGGATGCCCAGCTTCTCTGACGATTTCAATATTTTGACCGTTATTTCTCCACCTGAAGGGGTAAACTTCAAGGCATTTGAAATCAGGTTGGTCAATACCTGTTTGATTTGTTCAGGGTCGAAATCCATCACCAATGATTCCAATTGAGTGAAAAAACGAAGTGAAAGGTTGTTGCCATTGGCATAGCTCTGGAATGATTCGGTCAAATACCGTAAGTATGGGACGATATCGCCCTGTTTCAAATGCAATTGGAAAGATTTGTTTTCCAGCTTCGAGAGGTCGAGGAGTTGATTGATGAGATGCAACAGATTTTTGCCGTTGTTTTCGATCATTTTCAAGCCATTGGAAACCCTTCCTTTTTCTTTCTCACCAACTGATGATTGCCAACTGCCACCTTCTAACTGGCTTGCCATGCCGAGGATAATGGTCAATGGAGTCCGGAATTCATGGGTTAGGTTGGTGAATAAATGGCTTTTGAAAGTATCCAGTTCTTTCAATCGGTTAGCCTCTTCGTGTTTCAGTTTTAGTTCATTCTGAAGTCGAAGACGTTTCTTAAAAAAATAAAAAACTGCGTACACAACCGCTGTAAGTATTAGAAAATAAAAGCTGTATGCCCACCAGCTCGCCCACCAGGGAGGAAGCACAGTGATTCGAAGCATAGAGGGAGCACTCCATTCTCCATACCCTATATTTCCCTGTACCTCGAAAAGATATTTGCCTGGTCTGAGTTGCGCATAGTTAGCGACGTAGTTGATGCCGGCTTCAACCCAGTCAGGATCAACGTCCTTCAACCGGTACCGGAAGCGGTTTTCCTGTGGCGTGACAAAATCCATGAGGGCAAATTCCAGTGTCACCAGGTTTTGCGTATGGTCGAGTGTAATCTGTTCAGTTTGATGAACAGGTCGGGTGAGAGGGCTGTTGATTTGAAAATAATTGACCTCCAGGTTGTTGATCTTTAAACCTGTGATTCTGACTGGAGCATCCGATTTCCGTTCTTTGATTTCTGAAGGATAAAATGCCGTCAGGCCATTGACGCCACCAAACATAAGTCTGCCATCAGGATGCCGATAAAACGCACTGGTGTTGAATTCATCACTTTGCAATCCGTCGGTTTCCCTGAAATTCTGGAAAATAATCCCGGTACCAATCTCTTCTGAAGCAGAGGATCGATTGTTACTTGCTTCATGATAAAACGCAGGAAGACATGTCATCCTGGAAAGACCGCGATTAGTGCTCATCCAAAGATTACCATTGTCATCAGACAGGATGCCGTACACTACATCGTTGGGCAGACCACTGTTTTGTGTTATGAAATGGCGAAAGGTGTTGGTGGTTTTGTCGAGCAGGTTCAGGCCACCGCCTTTGGTGCTCACCCAGAGGTAGCGGTCGGGCTGATGCGGATCTTCACAGAAGCTTGAAACGAAATTGTAACGCAGGCTGACAGGATTCTGAGGATCCGTCTGATAGATGACTGAAGTTGCATTTGTGATCGCAGTCGAACCTTCCTGGAACATCAACCCCGGAATGGGTATTTGAGCCATTCCGTTTGTCGTACCCACCCAAAGATTTTGTTTGGTATCAATATGGAGTACAAACACAGATGCACCTTTTCCAAGTTGTTCTGAAAGATCGAGAAACGCGACATGCCCTGTGGAAGGGTGGAAGCGCATCAGGTGAGCATCCAATCCTCCGATCCAGATATTGCCGCTGTGATCTTCTGTGATGGGAGTGTATTCATGTGCCGGGAAATCGACGATGCGTGGATTGATGACAGCGCTCTTTGAATCCCTGAGATAGTAATGCTTATTGTCCTTCGTGATGATGTACACAGCGCCATTCCTTGCCTGGTAATACTGATATACATCAGAAGGCAATCCTGGTACATGTGGTGCCAGGTTTAAGGCTTCATCCAACTGGCATGTTTGACTTGTGCCGGCCATCCACATATAGACTTTCTCAGAAGAGAGAATACGGCGTACCGAATGTCCTTTCAGAAAATGCTGGAAGGGTTGCCGGGATAAT
>DATDQA010000140.1:0-45894 GCA_035292505.1 Saprospiraceae bacterium
TGGCGGTGTGGCTGCTTTGGCAAGAATCGATATGGATCTTGCAGACTTCGGTACGTTCGGAGCATCTGCAACGTATAGCAGTATCGGGTATGGAGCCATAGATCAAAAACTGGATCAGCGTGCGAAGGAAAGCACTTTTCAGTTCGACATCTCAACAGGGCTTGAACTTGGTCAGTTCTTTGGGGATAAAGCAGGAATCAGGGTTCCGTTCTATGCGCAATACAGCACCACCGTGCAGACACCCAGATTCGATCCGATCGATCTCGACCTGGATTTGAAGGAGAAGCTCAGGAGACAGACAGATCCGCAGGTAAGAGATTCTATTAAAAACCAGGCACAGGATTACCAGGCCTTGAAGGTGATCAACTTCACCAATGTGAAAAAGGAAAATACTTCTGGCAAGCCTCCGATGCCGTGGAGCGTTTCAAACTTCTCCGTGAGCTACTCATACTCGAAGACTGAAGCACACAATGAGATTGTGGAAAAAGATGATCTGGAACAGCATAAAGGACAGCTCGATTACAACTATGCTTTGCCGAATCTCAGCCTGCAACCATTCAAGAATCTCTCGAAGAGTAAATGGCTCAAGCCTATCACCGAGTTGAATCTGAATCCACTCCCGAATAGTTTTTCGTTCAATACGGTGCTCGATCGCCGTTTTGGTGAACGTGATTATCGTTTCTCCGATCCGATTTTCAAGAAATGGTTTGATAAGCGCTATACCTGGGATCGGAACTACAATGTGAGATGGGATATCACCAAATCACTCAAGTTTGACTTCAATGCAACGAATGCTTCCGTGATCGATGAGCCAGATGAGTATATAGACAGAAATCAAAATATTCCTCGCCCTAAACCTGAACGAAGGGACAGTGTCTGGCAGAATCTAAAAAAATTCGGACGTACGAAAGACTACATGCACAATATCCGTGCGAGCTATCGCCTCCCGACGAATCATTTTCCATTCCTCGACTGGATCCGTGCGGATGTCACCTATGATGCGCAGTACGCATGGAATGCATCTTCGATCAATACGGACTCACTCGGAAATGTGATCCGCAATGGCCAGAACCGCAAGCTCACGGCCGATTTTGATTTTACACGCTTATATGGCAAGTCAAAATACCTGGGTAAAATCAGTGGTAGGGCAGGAGTGGGTGCACCCAGGCAACAAACTCCGCGAAGTCAACAACAACAGCGGAGCAAAGACTCTGATGCAGCCGATCAGGATGATAAATCGAAAGGTGCCAGGAAAGAAGAACGCGTGAAGAAAGAAGCAGATCCGAGTACTCTGGCAAGAATCCTATTGCGGCCCCTGATGACGGTACGCAGACTACGGGTGAACTATAGTCAGGACTTTACTACGGTGATGCCTGGATTTACACCTAAGGCCGGTTTGCTTGGCATGCGGGATTTCTCCGCACCGGGATGGGGATTCATCGCAGGAGATCAGCCCACGATCGGACGCTTTGAGGGCAGTAGCGGTGACTGGCTGGATGAGATCGGCTATGTGCAAGATGATTTAGGAAACATAATTGGAGGAAATCAATGGATTACTCCTAACGCTTTTCAAAATCTGCCAGTGCTTCAATCAGAAATTGAAACATTGGACGGTAAACTGACTCTCGAGCCATTTACGGATTTTAAGATTGAAGTGGATGCGAAACGTTCAGTGAGTCGTAATTTCTCGATGTTTTACAAAAATGTTGAAAAGGTTGATACAACATTTGATAGACGTTCACCACGTGACATAGGATCTTTTTCGATGTCCTATTTCACATTACCTACGCTTTTTGGTGATAGTGAAGCTCAACTGCGTCGTCTCTTCAACACGTTCGAAAACTACAGAACTGACATCTCACAACAACGTGGTGAACCAGGTAGCGTTCATCCCATAGATGGTTCGACGTATACAGAAGGATTTGGTTCAAAACAACGGGATGTCATAGTTCCGGCATTTATCGCAGCATACACAGGTAAGACCCCCGATAACTTTGATCTTGACGATATGTTTTCATGGATACCCAGACCAAACTGGCAGCTCACATACAGCGGTCTTGAGAAGGTTGGTTTCTTTAAAGACATTTTCTCGAGCGTGCGCATATCACATGGATATAAGTCTACGTTAAACGTCAATTCCTTTGAAACGGATCTAAACTTCTCTCCACCGCAAATCGATAGCGCCAACATCAATTCTGCAACACAAAACTATTACAGCCGCTATATCATTCCTGCTGTCAGTATCGAAGAGCAGTTTGCGCCGTTGATAGGGATCGACATTCGCACAAAAAATGATCTGAATTTCCAACTTGAATTTGCGAAACGTCGCGGATTGCAGCTTGGCTTTATCTCCAGTGAACTCGCGGAGAATCGCGTAACGAGTTTCCAGGTTGGCTTTGACTATGTCTTGAAAAATATTGAGTTAAAATTCCTGCCGGGGTTCAAAGCAAATCGCGATGATGCCAAGGGGCAGCCAAACCGCAGAGGTGGTCAGTCAAACCAGAAGGGCGGCAGTAGTGGCGGAAGTACGCTCAAAGGGAATGATCTCGAGCTGTTGTTTGATTTCTCTTTCTCGGACAATATCACCGTGAATCACTATCTCGACCTTGATGCCGACCCACAGCCAACGCGCGGTCAGAAGGAAATCACGATCTCGCCTGCGATCCGATACAATCTCAACAAAAATGTCAACCTGCGACTCTTCTTTGATTATCGCAAGACGACACCGTATACCACAACGGGATATCCTATCACTACGACAGAAGGTGGGATCACCGTGCAGGTGATCCTGGAATAAGTTTGTTTTGCCCCGTCCTTAGGGCGGGGACAGTGGGAGCCGCCCGATCATGGGCTTCAGTCCAAAGACTTCACGCTAATGCCGGAAGTTGAATTCTATTGATCTTCTTCTCAATCAACTTTTCTATTGCTGTGAGCTTATGGCGATCTGCAGGATTGACAAGTGTAATCGCGACCCCAGTACTATCTGCTCTTGCAGTACGTCCTACCCGATGGACATAGTCTTCTGCATCATTGGGTACATCATAATTGATGATGAGATTAATTTCCCTGATGTCGATGCCGCGACTGAGTACATCGGTCGCAACAAGAATACGTGTCTTGCGGGCGCGAAAGCGAAGCAACACGGCTTCCCGTTCATCCTGTTCGAGATTTGACGAGATCCCTTCAACATCCATTCCATAGCGTCGCAGTGTATTGGCGATTTCGTTGACCCGTTTTTTTGTGGCAGTAAAAATCAGGATGCTCTGGTAATTGGGTTTTTCTGCAATCAGTTTGCGGATGAGGCCTATCTTTTGTGCATCCGTCACCAAATACGCCGCCTGGAGCACTCCGGCCGCTGGCTTCGATACTTCAAGACTGATAGTCGCAGGCGATTTGAGAATCTTTTGCGACAGCGTCCGGATCTTTGGTGGCATTGTGGCACTGAACATTAGGGTCTGCCTGTCCTTTGGCAGAAAGGAGATGATCTTCATAATGTCGTCATAGAATCCGATGTCCAGCATTCTGTCTGCCTCGTCCAGGATAAGGGTCTTGATCGTATCGAATTTGACATAGCCCATATTGAGATGTGAGATCAGCCTGCCAGGTGTCGCGACGATAATTGCAGCCCCTTTACTCAGAGCTGTTTTCTCCTGATCATATTCCCATCCTTCGCCGCCTCCATACACTGCCAGTGAACTCGCTCCCGTGAAGTATGCAAATCCCTGTATCTGTTGATCTACTTGTATTGCCAGTTCGCGTGTAGGTACCAGCACCAGCGTATGGGTTCCCGAATCATGAGGTTGTAGTTGTTGTGCCAACTGATGCAGAATCGGGAGGATAAAAGCAGCTGTCTTGCCGCTGCCGGTCTGTGCACATGCGATAAGATCGCCCCCTCGCATGATGATAGGTATTGCCTGTTCCTGAATGGGTGTAGCTTGTTTATAACCCATGTAGGAAATAGCCTCCATAATCTTCGCTTCAAGTCCAAATGTGGTAAAGTCCATGGCACAAAAATAGCTTTCGCTACGTGGGCAGGCAGAAAACCATCATGACCTCAATGAGGACCATTCAGGAAATACAGGGTAAAACCATAGTTGAAAAAGTCTTCAGCGGCCGGTGGATCCGGTGAATCCGTCAAAACGTCGTGTAATTGAGTCATGTCATATTTTGTCCAATGAAACTGTGCATATGGCGCTAAAACAAGTGAAACATTCCCAGTGCCGCTCAGGACAAAACCAAGCGAGAAAGTAGAACCCCATGCCTGATCTTTCAGCGTTGTAAGCAACGAGGGGTCCTCGAAATCGAGTTTGGTCCGCATGTAGTTGTAGTCCACTGACGCTGAGATCCTCACAGGCCTATAGTACTGGACGAGACCGACATAAAATGAACTCAGGGAGCAATTAAGCTTATTGTTGAATGTAAGCTGCGATCGCGAACCACTTGCATCCTGGCGGTTTCGCTTTGTACGCCAACCTGCTTCCAGGGCTATACCATCCCAGCGGTATTCCAGACCCAGATCAAGCCCGTGGAGCAAGTCCAGGGGTTTAAATGGGTCAGAATACGCATCTGCCAGTGAGGCATTATGTGCCTGAATGATTGCGTCATGACTAGGTGCGTTGAGAAACGATAGACAATATCCGGCTTTCAGATTGAGCTGGCCAAAAAGGGGTAAACTCAACAGCCAGAAAACGGGTATTATATGTCTTCTGTTCATCTTCAGGTGGTGATGATCTAAAAGTAACAACTTTTCTGGTACCCATCCAGAGATACATGGGTGTGTGACATATTGCACAGGTCAACGTCCCAGCCTCCCATACGCTAGCTCCAAAGGAGTCTCTTTGGGACAGGTTCTTCGAACCCTGCAGGGTCATCCTCGACCGATACGCGATTTAACCCCCCGGTGGATTGCAGAAGTTGCTATTTTGGCACCCAGCTAAAAAAGTGAATCTCTATGGCAAACCGACCCGTCAGAAAATCCAAGGTTGTGAAGGAAGTCAGCAAGAAAAAAGTCCATCCCAAACAGGCCGATATTTTCTCTGAACAAAAGCGGTTTTGGATCACACATTGGAAAGAAGCGAGTATCCTTTTTATTGTTGCCATTGCCATTTATTTCAAAGCCATCCCCTATGAGTTTGTTCTGGATGATCAGATTGTGGTCAGTGACAACAATTACACCAAGAAGGGCGTCAATGGTATTGACGACATTTTTACACATGATAGTTTTACCGGCTACTTCGGAGAGCAGAAGGATCTTGTCGCCGGATCGCGATATCGTCCTCTCTCTCTGGCATTGTTCGCATTAATCCATGAATTTTTCGGCCTTGATGCACGAGTGTTTCATGCTATGAATATCCTCCTCTATGCGCTGTTAGGCTTGTTGATCTTTCGTGTCCTCTCTGTACTGTTTCATCAGCCCACAGCACAGCATAGGTGGTTTGCATCGGTGCCAATGATAGGTGCGCTACTCTATGTTGTGCATCCGGTCCATACTGAAGCTGTTGCGAATATCAAAGGTTGCGATGAGATCCTGGCAATGCTCGGTGCAATGGGAGCACTATATGCGGTACTGCGTTTCGTATGCACCAAATCATTGCCATGGCTGATCGCTTCAGGTGTGTTTTTTATGGCAGGAATCATGGCAAAAGAAAACACCATTACATTCCTCGCGGTCATACCGCTCACATTGTATTTCTTTACTCACACACGTTTCATAAAGGGTATAGCTGCTATAGCACCGGCATTACTGATGGCAGTAGCATATGTCTTAATCAGATATAAAGTCATTGGATTTCTGTTCAGCGAGAATACATCACAGGACCTGCTGAATAATCCATTCCTTGGAATGACCACTGGTGAACAAGCGGCGACAATCCTTTATACACTTGGTCTGTACGCAAAGCTCCTTGTCTTTCCGCATCCTCTTACACATGATTACTATCCCTATCATATTCCCATCATGGATTGGTCAGATATCGGCACACTGATTTCGGGCGGAGCCTATATTTTGTTGTTAGGACTGGCCATCGTTGGACTTTTCAGAAAGCGCATCTATGCCTTCGCTATTTTGTATTTCCTTGCTACACTATCGATTGTTTCGAATGTCTTCTTCCCGATCGGCACGTTCATGAATGAGCGATTTCTGTTCATGCCGAGTCTTGCATTCAGTATTGTTGTCGGATATTATGCCGCCCGGTATATCCACAGCACCATACCATGGATACGTTGGCTGGCATCGGGACTTACTGTTCTTGTCATTGCATGTTTTACCTGGCGTTCAATCGTACGGATACCTGTCTGGAAGGATCCACTGAGCCTGAATACTGCCGGAGTAAAAGTCAGTAAGAACAGTGCACGTGCGAATTGTTTTATGGGGACAGCTCTGTATCAGAAAGCACAGGAAACCAAGCATGTGGACGAAAGAATGTCGGTTGTCCGCCAGGCGGAAATATATATCGACAAATCATTGTCTATCATACCGGATTATCTCAGCGCAAACCAGATGAAGAGTGGCGTGGTGGCTGAGTATTATCGCTTCGACCGTGATCTGGATAAACTCCTCGTGGGTTTTGCCGAGATACTTGAGCGAAGACCCGGAGTGGAATATGTTGCGCAGTATTGTGAGTATCTCAACAAGCGTGACATCGATACTGAGAAACTTCTGGATTTCTATTATCATGTGGGATATGAAATCCTCGCATTACGTCTAAAAAAATACGACTATGCACTCAAATACTTGAGTTATGGCTATCAACTGAATCCCAATGACGCAAAAATTAATTTTGGAATGGGCAAGGCATATATCGGTTGGGGTGATCAGCAACGGAGTCAAATGCATCTTGACAAAGCGTATGCACTGGATCCGAACCTCAGAAACCAATAATAAACTACATAACCGTTGTGAATGAAGATTGGCTTTACAAAATTGCACTGAGCAAGATTCCTGGAGTGGGTGGAGTGATTGCGAGAAACCTGGTGAGCTATTGCGGAGGACCTGAGGGGGTTTTTAAGTGCAGGAAACAGAAATTGTTGAAGGTGCCGGGTATTGGTGAGCAACTCGCTTCAAATATTGCTGATCCGAATGTGCTGCTTACTGCGGAAAGAGAACTCGATGCTATCTCGCATGACGAGGTCAATTGCATTTTTTACCTGGATGAGGCATTTCCGGAAAGGCTCCGTCATGTGCCTCAGAGTCCGGTTATCTTATACGCCCGTGGCAATATGAATCTGAACACAGAGCACTCCATTGCCATTGTTGGGACCCGGAAGCCCACTCCGTATGGAAAAGCGAAATGCGAACAAATCGTGGAAGAGTTGGAGCCATATCGCCCTCTCATCCTGAGCGGCCTTGCCTATGGCGTCGATATCACGGCGCATCGCGCTGCTTTACGGCATCATCTTCCGACCGTCGGTGTGATGGGGAGTGGATTCGGCTATGTATATCCACGGGCACATTATACCGTCGCAAAACATATGATGACAGATGGAGGGTTAATCACTGAGTTTGGATATGAGACTGGTCCGGATCGTGAGAACTTTCCGGCGAGAAACAGAATTGTGGCCGGGCTTGCAGATGCAGTGATTGTGATTGAATCAGCGCGGAGTGGAGGTTCTATGATTACTACAGCTTTCGCAGATGCCTATCACAAAGACGTCTTCGCTTTGCCCGGGCGCGCCGGTGATATTGCTTCTGAAGGATGCAATTACCTCATAAAAACTCATAAGGCACATCTGATCGAGAACGGTCAGGATCTTGCAGAGTTACTGCGGTGGACGTCTCCAAAGCCGGAAGCAGGTATACAACGGAAGCTTTTTGCCGATTTGACGGAGGATGAACAGCTTATCATAGAGCTTATCGGCAGTGATGGAGACAAACACATTGACTTGCTCGCGACACAATCTAAATTACATCTGAGTGAGTTAGCCTCTGTTTTACTAAGTTTGGAGTTTAAGGGCGTTGTCAGGGCCTTGCCCGGAAAGCGTTATTTGATCGTCCCATAATCTGAGTGTTTATGTTGATCAGGAAATTGTCTCAGCCATCGTCTTTTGGGGTTTATTTGCTGGCGCTTCTCATGTTGATGATCAATATGGAGGGTTGTACGCCGAAAATGCAGCCAACATCTCCACCACCAGCAACGCATTCGCCCCCAACAAAGATTGAACAACAAGCGCCGGTCGAGAAAGTAAATGCGAAAAACATTATCCTCCTTATCGGAGACGGAATGGGTCTTGCACAGATCACCGGTGGGATGTATCTCAATAAAAACAATACTGCACTTGAGAAATTTCCGGTCGTTGGTCTGCATAAATCACATTCATCGGATAACCTGATTACCGACTCGGCTTCTGGTGCTACCGCCTTTTCCATAGGTGAGAAATCATTTAATGGCGCTATCGGTGTTGCGGCAGACGGAAAGCCGAAGGAGACCATTCTGGAAGAGGCGGAGAAACGTGGTCTGGCAACAGGAATGCTGGCAACATCGTCCATTGTGCACGCGACTCCGGCTGCTTTTATTGCGCATGTCCCTGATAGGAGGCAGTATGAGGATATTGCTCTTTATTTTCTCAGGACACCAATTGATATTTTCATTGGTGGAGGCAGAAGCTACTTTACTCGAAGAGAAGATGGTCGTGATTTGTACCAGGAACTTCAGGGCAAAGGATATGTCATCGCTGATTATCTCGGTCAGTCCATCGCGCAAGTGGATATTTCCACAGACCTCAATTTTGCCTATTTCACTGCTGACAAAGAACCTTTACCAGTACTCAGTGGAAGAGATTACTTCGTGCCTGCCACACATAAAATACTCGACTACCTCAGTCATCGCGGTGACAATGGGTTCTTCCTCATGATAGAAGGATCTCAAATTGATTGGGGAGGGCATGCAAACGATGCGAAATACGTGCTCAGCGAGTTTAAGGAATTTAATATTGTCATTGACATTTGCTTTGAATTTGCAAAACGGAAGGGCAATACACTGGTCGTTGTCACCGCCGATCACGAAACCGGTGGATTTACAATCATTCCAGAGTCCACCATGAATGAGCTGAAAGTCTCTTTCAGTACAGGCGATCACACAGCAGTCATGATTCCTGTATTTGCGTATGGTCCCGGATCCGACAGATTTGCAGGAATCTATGAAAATAACACGATCTTCAGGAAGATGCGCGAGGCATATGGGTGGTCAAAATAAATGACAGTCCCGATATGAACATGACACCATTACGAGAGTCCGGTCACAAACTTAGTCAGACTGCTTTTGAGATTTGCAGCTTTATTGCTATGCCATGAATGACGACGTACCAGGCGGTCGATCATGCCAATCACCTTTGGAAGGAATATAGCAGCCTCACTCTTACTGGTCATTTCGCGCAATTTCTTGATCGCTGTACGGGCGGATTTCTTATAGTAACGGTTGTCTTCACGCACGGCTTCTGCCTGCCGGATCCGCTTCTTTGATGATGCATGTTGTGCCATAATACTCGCTCTTGAAAAAATGGACGGCAAAGGTAATTTTTTTCTCCCGGAGCGGCAAAATTTCCGCTGAAACTCCAAAAAGTCATTTTCAAATCATAATGTTCCTCCCTGAAATATCGTTTCTAAATTATTGAACGACAGCACATTATTAGTTTACTTATCATCTTTTCCCGGAGTCCCAATTTTGTCCAGTTTTACTTCTTGTTGCTATCACCACAAATGCCATTACTTTACTCTGGCGAAACGAGATCACCTATCTGATATGCAGTTCTCCATTCTTGCAACGGATTTTAACTCAAATGCCCGTGCCGGCATCATGGAGTTCTCACATGGGTATGTAGAAACGCCTGTGTTTATGCCGGTAGGCACGATAGGTGCAATCAAAGGTGTCAGTCATGAGACGCTTGCAGAAGTCATCGGTGCGCAGATCATTTTAGCAAACGCGTATCACCTGTACCTGCGGCCGGGAATGGATGTTGTCCAAAGTGCCGGCGGCATACACAGGTTTTCAACGTGGAACAAACCCATTCTCACAGACAGTGGCGGATATCAGGTCTATTCTCTCAGCCCGATACGTAAGATTTCCGAGGAAGGCGTGCATTTTCGTTCACACATAGATGGGTCTCCGCATTTTTTCTCTCCGGAAAATGTGATTGAGATCCAAATGAAAATCGGTGCTGATATTATCATGGCCTTTGATGAATGTACGCCATGGCCATGCACGTATGATTATGCTGAAACCTCGTTACACCGGACGCACAGATGGCTTGATCGATGTCATGCACATTTTGAAAATACTCAACCTTACTACGGGGATGCGCAGGTACTTGCACCGATCGTGCAGGGGAGCACCTTTGCGGAGCTGCGCAAGATCTCCGCAGAGTATGTTACAGCGAGCGGAATGCCTCTCAATGCAATTGGGGGGCTTTCGGTAGGAGAGCCGGTGGAAGAAATGTATGCGATGACTTCCCTGGTATGCGATATTCTGTCAAAAGAAAAGCCACGCTATCTCATGGGTGTCGGGACACCAGCGAATATTCTCGAATCCATTTCGTTAGGCATCGATATGTTTGATTGCGTACTTCCAACAAGAAATGCACGCCATGGTCTATTGTATACATGGGAAGGGGTCATCAACATCAAGAATGAAAAGTGGCGCAATGATCACAACGCGCTGGATGAGCAGGGTTGTAGTTGGAGCAGAAAATATTCACGCGCTTATCTCAGGCATCTTGTGCAGAGCAATGAGATCCTGGGAGCAATGATTGCATCTGTGCACAACCTCTGCTTTTATCAGGATCTGCTACGTGTTGCCCGGAGGCATATTATCGAAGGAACATTCCGGATCTGGAAGGATAAAACGGTACCCGCACTGGAACAGCGGTTGTAAACATGGCTTGTCGGGACGGCCGAAACAAATTCCGTTAGTTTTGATACACAGCTTATTTCAAAATATCTGAATGACGAGAGATGCTTACCCTTTTTGATCGCTACATCATTCGTCAATATTTCGTCACCTTCTTTTTTTCTGCGTTTCTGTTCACGCTGATTGCACTGGCAATTGACTTCAGCGAACGTATTGAGAATTTTATCGAAAACAAACTCTCTGCCAGGCAAGTCATCATTGAATACTATCTCAACTTTATTCCATGGATCAATGGTATTCTCTGGCCGTTGTTTACTCTGATCGCTGTTGTGTTTTTTACGGCGCGGATGGCCAAGAACTCAGAAGTCATTGCAGTGCTCAGTGCGGGTATGAGTTTTAAGAGGTTGCTGCGACCCTATTTGATCTCAGCCGGTATCATTGCCGTGGTGCATTTTTTGGGGAGTCACATTTTTATTCCCGATGGAAATAAAACCTTCATCCAGTTTGACAATACCTATATCCATCCGGGTAATTCACGTACCAAGACAGAAAATATCCACATCTTTCTGACTCCCCAGTCTCGCATTTTTATCCGTAGCTACCGCAGTCGGGACACTAGTATGCGGGAAGTATTTTTGGAAAAATTTGACAGCACGGAGCTCAAGATTCTGATCAAAGCAGAAAAGATGCAGTTGCTTGCACTTCCCAATACATGGCGCTTGTCAAACTATGAGATGCGAAGATTTGATGACCCACTTAAGGAATCCATCATCGTCGGTAAAGCTGACTTTCTCGATACCACTTTGAATCTTGAACCCCGTGATTTTGTGCGGTATATCAACCAGGCAGAAATGATGACTACTCCTGAGATCAGGGAGTTTATCGCATATGAGCGATCAAAAGGTCTTGGCACCGCTCAACAAATGCAAAGTGAAGTGCATCGCAGGTCTGCTGATCCCTTCACTATTCTGGTGCTTACGATCATAGGGGCCGCCGTTGCTGCCCGCAAAGTGAGAGGTGGTGTAGGAGTCCATCTCGCGTTGGGAATCTGCATTGGGGCGTTGTATATCCTCTTTTCCCGCTTTGCCATGACTTTCGCCAGCCAGCTCGAGATTAATCCCGGATTGGCAATCTGGCTGCCTAATTTTCTGTTCACTGTAATCGCAATCTGGCTTGTTCTGAGAGCTCAGAAGTAGTTTTCAAAAATTTTTGAAAACTTTAACTTTGCTATTATTTTCTCAAAATATTGAAAATCAATTATTTACCAAATTGAGCATACGTTAATTCACTGTTTTTTACAGGAATAGTGGCGTTTGAATAACCTACATCTTGCTTATTGTGCAACCAAACTCTATCTTTGAATCGTTATCAGATAAAACAATTTGGAGGATATCATGTCAGCCCTAGAATTTCATTCGCAATTTGATCAGTTCACCAAAGTCTTGCAGGGATTTGCCTACAACCTAACGAAGAACAGGGAGGAAGCAAAAGACCTGTATCAGGAGACTGCGTTCAGGGCGTTGAATAATAAAGAAAAATTCATCCCTGGAACCAATCTGAAGGCTTGGTTGCTCACGATCATGAAGAATATTTTCATCAACAATTATCGCAAGAAAGTCAAAGCGAACACCATCATCGATTCTACAGAGAATCAGTATTTGCTCAACAGCGGCAGCAATGCGATTGATAATGACGCAGAATCGCAGATTCTGATCGATGAAATCACAGAAATGATTGAAACGCTCGATGAGAGCCTGAAAGTCCCGTTTGAAATGCATCGCATCGGATATAAGTATCAGGAAATCGCGGATAAGCTTCGTCTTCCGCTGGGTACTGTGAAAAGCCGCATTTTCTTCGCAAGAAAAGAGCTTAAGGATATGATCGAAGCCAGATATCCAAAGGTGCAGGATCATCAGTAATATTCTCTGTCTTTTTCCAGGGTAATTCTTCTGTCAAGTCGGATATTCGTGCCTTATGGATATCTCATTCAGAAGAGTCGCGCAATTCATCGTCGCATGGTCTGAAGAGCATCCAAGGATTATGCCCTGGAAGAAAACCACAGATCCGTATAAGATCTGGCTCTCCGAAATTATCCTGCAACAGACACAAGTAAGTCAAGGATTGCCGTTCTATCTCGCATTTATACGACGCTTTCCGACCGTTAGACGTCTGGCGAAAGCATCCGAAGATGAAGTACTAAGGTTGTGGCAGGGACTTGGATATAATTCCCGGGCAAGGAACATGCATGCTGCAGCCCGGACGATCGTGAACGAATTCCAGGCTGTTTTCCCCAACTCTTATGAGCAAATCCGTAGATTGAAAGGGGTCGGAGATTATACTGCTGCTGCTATCGCTTCCTTTGCCTTTGGTCTCCCAACGCCCGTACTTGACAGCAATGTCATTCGCGTGTTGAGTCGGGTCAAAGGTATCGCCGGAGATCCCGCAAAACGCAGGACTCGGGCAGAGTTCTATGATGTACTTGGGAAGATGATCAGGGGTAATGATCCCGCTCAATTCAATCAGGCCATCATGAATTTTGGAGCGATGCAATGTACTCCACGAAATCCTGATTGTGATACTTGTGTCTTATCAAAACATTGTGTGGCCTACAGGGATGGCCTGGTGGAAGAATTGCCTATGCGTAAAATGAGAGCTCAGAAGAGGAAACGTTTCTTTCATTATTTCTTGATCATTGACAAAAAGGGACTGGTAATTCATCAACGCACGACAAAAGATATCTGGCAGCAGATGTATGATTTTCCAATGCTTGATGTGAAGACCCCGAGGGCGCCATCCCATGTTATACGGGAGGATTTCATCCAGAAATTCGGTGTAAAACCTCCTTTCGGAGTGAAACGCTTACAGAGTTTATCACAAAGTCTTACCCATCAGGAGATATGTTGCGCTTTTTATGTAGTGCGGGTGCGCAGGATTGAAAGACGTGAGCTACCTGCGGACTACCGTTATGAATCGTTTGAAAACTTGAGGACATTTGCTTTCCCAAAGGTGATCCGGACATTCTTATCGGACAATTCTCTACTTTTAGTGAAACTCCCGCAGGGGTCCTGAAATGATCAACAAAGTAATCCTTGTCGGCAATCTGGGACGTGATCCGGAAGTACGCCATCTCGAAAATGGTGGCATGATGGCGCGATTCTCAATAGCCACCAATGAAAGCCGCCGTGACAAAAACGGTCAATGGCAGAAATACACAGAGTGGCATGACATCACGGCCTGGGGTGTACTTGCGGAACGGGTTGCTCAGCAAATTCATAAAGGAAGCCTTGTGTATATCGAAGGCAAAATAACCCATCGCAAGTGGCAGGATCGTGAGGGGCGTGATCGGTTTTCTACAGATATCATCGCAAATGTCATGCGCAGCCTCGATAAGAGAGAAGGGCCAAAGACTGCTTATGATGATGAAGCGCCTGTTGCCCCGGAAGAAGAAATGCAGGGCATGAATCCGGAAGATGATCTGCCTTTCTGAAGTCAACTCCCATTTATTGATCCAATCACAACAATTTGGACTCGGAACCTCCGCTTTTTGACGTTTTTCCTGCTACAGAATTCCTGTACCTCTTCGCTTTTTCCATGGCTGTTCCATTAGCTGTATTCCTGCTCGTGATCTTATTGATTTGTTCGGCGCTCATGTCAGGATCTGAGATTGCATTCTTTTCCCTCGGCACTCAGGACCTCGATAGTCTGCGCAACGACAAGTCAAAGACAGCGCATCGTATCCTTCAGTTGAGAGCAACCTCCCGGCGTCTCCTGGCTACGATCCTGATCGCAAATAATCTGGTGAACGTTGCGATCATCATTTTGGCTGCATACCTCATTGGAGAGATATTTCCTGCAATCATTTTTTTGCATTGGGCAGAATCTCTCATGCAGTTTACATTTATGAAAGTCTTTTCCGTGAGTGGATTGGCTCAGGCATTCAGCTTTGTCCTGACTGTGTTGATTGTATCGTTTCTGTTGGTATTGTTTGGTGAGGTAGCACCCAGGGTCTATGCTAAACTAAATAATGTACGGCTTGCCAGGTTTATGGCACAACCACTGCAGATCCTGGTAAACTTGTTTAGTCCGTTCAGCGGTATTCTCGTGGGTTGGTCAAGATTTATTGAACACAAACTTCACCGGATAGGCAATGGGAATGCTGCAGATGCTGCCATCAAAGATGATATTGATAAGGCTATTGATCTGGCGATGCCACGAGATGCTAATTCCAGGCTGGAAGCAGGTATCCTCAAGAGCATCATCAAGTTTAACGATGTACCTGTAAAGCAAATCATGCGTTCAAGAGTCGATGTCATTGCCCTGGATGACCAGATTCCATTCACAAAGTTGAAGGAAATCGTCCGTGCGGAGGGCTACTCACGGATGCCGGTGTATAAAGAAAGTCTGGACAATGTTTTGGGTATTCTGTATGTCAAGGACCTGATTGGAAATATGGAGCACGGAGATGAATTTGCCTGGCAGGAACTCATTCGATCACAGGTGCTTTATGTCCCGGAATCGAAGAAAATCAATGAACTGCTTAAAGAGTTTCAAACGGAACATATGCATATGGGTATAGTCGTGGATGAGTATGGCGGCACTGCAGGCATTGTCACACTGGAGGATGTCATGGAAGAAGTCATCGGCGAGATCAAAGATGAATTTGACGAAGCAGTAGAGGGCGATTTCCGTAAAATAGATCAAAGTACCTTCTTGTTTGATGGGAAGGTGTTGCTCAATGATGTCTGTCGCATCATCGGTCTGGATAGCAGCAAGTTGGATCATATCCGTGGAGATGCCGATTCTCTGGCAGGTCTTATACTTGAATTGAGTGGGAAGATGCCTGAAAGAGGAGAAGAGTTTAACGCTGCCGGTATTTCTTTCACGGTCATTTCTGTGTCTTTCCGGCGTATAGAAAAAATTCGAGTACGACTCCTGGAAAAAGCTATGAAATGAAGACAAAATCCGTGATTTCCAGGTTCGTTAGCATGCTCTCCATGGTTCTTATTTTCGGCCTCCTGCAGTTCTGGATTTATGGATGTCGTGAGCGCACTGTCCCGATTCCAAAGCCAAGAGCGTATCCGCGAGTATTTTTTCCTGCAAGGAATTATGTTGCCTTCCGACAGCAGGAGTGCCCATTGACTTTTCTCTATCCGGATTATATGCAGTTGATCAGACGTGAGCATTTTTTTGATGAACAACCTGCTCATCCATGCTGGTTTGATTTGGATGCCTCCGCTCTCGGCGCCAAAATTCACTGCAGCTATTCCCCGATCGAATCCGGGAAGGCTTTTGACGAGCTGGTTTCAGATGCCTTCAAAATGGCTGACCGGATCAATCAACGGGCGAATTACATGGACGAGATCAGAGTTGCCAATGCGCAGGGAGTCAGTGGGTTGTTGATGGAGTTCAGTGGTGCCGCAGCCTCGCCACTGCATTTTTACCTCACCGACTCCACACGACATTTCCTGAAAGTATCACTTTACTATCAGTCTAAAGTCGCTCCGGATAGCCTTGCTCCAATGACCAACTTTCTGCGTGAAGACCTTGCGGTGATGATCAACAGTATGACATTTGAGTGAGCAAGGTGCCGTCAGTGGGAAAAAGAACATGATGTGCGGCTCATTGTTGATCTTTGCGGGGATTCGCGATACGAAATACTATTCATTCTCATCTTAACTAAATCTGTTCATGAAGACCAATAACTTTCTCCTTTGCGTGGTGCTCACTTTTGCCTGGCTTCTTCAAGGCTGCAATATTGCCACTACGGTACATTTCAACAAAGACTACTCCGGGACCTATACGACAGTTCTTGATTTGTCTGATCTGATTGGCATGGCGGGTATGTTTGATACGACAGGCACGATGGATCAGAATAAAATGGTGGAAGAAATGCGGCTTTCGATGGACTCCCTTGAGCTTGAAGAAACCTATAACAGCCTGAGTGGCATCCGTGATGCTCAACTGGATGTCTCTGACGAAGGAGTGATCTCGATTGGATTTAAGTTTGACAATGTTGAAGCTCTCAATGCATCCTTCAAATCCATGCAGGAACGTACTGCACAAAAGATGGAGGGAATGGGAGAGGGATCGATGGATATGCTCCCCACGGATTTTTTGGGTGGCGGAGATCAATTGTTTATCAGAGAAGGCAAAACGCTCACCCACGCTTTAAATACTGAAGGCGGCTTGGGAGAAGGATTAATGGGAGAAGGAGGCGGCGATGATATGGACATGATGTCCTCTATGATTGATTATACGATCGATCTCTCATTTGATCGAAAAGTAAAATCTGTGGATGTCGAAGGTCTCACCATCGTAGAGAAAGGAACACACGTCGTCAAAACACGTGTCGATTTCGCAAACCTTCTCAAAGATGGTAAGTACTCTATCAAGGTCAGGACAAAATAATCCTGACCTCGGAGAGCACACCGGACTGACTTTTAAAGATGCGGGAGTATTTTTTTAATTACAACAATTACTTCCACAACATGAAGCGTCTGGCTTCAATGCCGATACGGTAAGACTATAGATCCCAACACCGGAATTGAGCAGTTCGGTTTTCTGTACAGCATCAAGATATTGATCAAGGAGTTCATCACTGAGTTCGATCTGACGCTCCTTTTGGATAGTCACTCCCGTAAATCCTGCCTGAATGATGATTTTCAGGTATTCTTCTTTGCTCATCGCGCCACTCACGCATCCCACATAAAGCTCTACCGCTTCTCTCAAAGTCTGTGGTAAATTCCCGACGATCACGATATCAGAGATGCTGAAATGCCCTCCTGGTTTGAGGATGCGATACGTCTCACAATAAGCCTTTGATTTGTCAGGAACAAGGTTCATGACACAATTGCTCACCACGACATCAGCAAGACTATCTGCGAGTGGGATGTCTTCGATATCACCCAAGCGAAATTCTACATTATCATAGCCGACTTTCGTAAGATTCTCATTTGCTCTGCGAACCATGTCTTCAGCCATGTCAATACCGATGACCCGACCCTTGTCTCCAGTCTCACGACGCGCAATGAAGACATCATTACCTGCGCCACTTCCAAGGTCCACGACAGTATCACCAGGCTTGATACGCGCAAACTGTGTGGGTAGGCCGCACCCAAGTCCTAAATCTGCATCTTGCACATACCCGCCAACGTCATCATATACATCTCCGACGAAACTACAGTCTGCAGTTCCGCAACAACTCTGTTTTTCGCGAGCCAGTTCATTGTATTTCGCTTTTACCTGGGATTTGATTTCATTCTGTTGTAACATGTTATAAGTTTTTAATTAAATGATTATGAAGAATCAAAAAAACGCGCATCAACAACATCCGACCACTGTTTTTACTTTTTCAATGAGTGTTTCGATAGCCGAAATACACTGCTCCCACTCCGGTTTATTCAGGCAGTAACACATGCTTGTGCCCGTGACTGTTCCTTTGATCAGCCCGGCTTTTTTAAGTTCCCCCAGATGTTGAGATACTGTTGCCTGTGCCAGGGGCAAGGCGTCCACCAGATCTCCGCAAATACATTGATCCTCCTGGATCAGGTGTTCAAGAATGGCAATGCGCGCCGGATGTCCAAGTGCCTTAGCGAATGACGCAAGTTCATTTTGCCTTGAAGTAAAGGCCTCAGTTTTCGTAAGTCCCATATGCTTTATTTGTACATCGCAATATTACGATTAATAATCTTGCTATGCAAGTATTTGGCAAACTTTTTTTTTATGTGGGTCTTGGAGTGGGTCTGGGAGGAAGGACTCACCCCCTACTCCCTCTGTTTCGTGAAGAGAGGGGAAACCCAAGAGAGCGCTTTAAAAACTTCAAGTAGGGGTGAGTTTCATCGACTGTTTGAGTGTCACAAGAATGTGTCGGTGCAGTGCCGGCTTTGATTTAATATCTTGTGAGGAACTATTCTCAATGAGTGAATTTTTCTGAACCATTATATGTATATGAAATACTCGTACTGTTATTTCCTTTTGTTGATATTCTCTTGCACAAATACAGAAAAGCCATCAGAAAATCATTTGAAGGGGTCCATCGAAGCACAGACATTCATAGATGCCTATGCAAAGCAGTATACTTACGTCACCTATAAAGCTTCACTCGCGCAGTGGAAACTCAACACATACATTGTCGAAGGAGATACATTGACCCCGAAGGAAGCAGAAGAAGCCGATGGAGTATATGCAAAATTTACCGGAAGTAAGGAAAATATTGAGCAAGCCAGGAGATTTCTTTCAGACACGCAGCAGCTCACTGATCTTCAGAAGCGCCAATTGGAGGCAATACTTTTTATCGCAGGATCCAACCCGGAAACCGCCGGTGACGTGATTAAACAAAAAATACAAGCTGAGACAGAGCAGGTAAGAATATTGTTTGGTTATGATTTCAAGCTGAAGGGAAAATCTGTAAGCACTAATGAGATCGACGATATCCTCAAGCAATCGACAAGTCTTTCAGAACGCCTTGAGGCCTGGGAAGCGAGCAAAGAAGTGGGTAAAGACCTGAAAAACGGATTGGAGAATCTTCGTAACCTGCGCAATGCATCAGTACAGGCCCTGGGCTATGATGACTATTTCCAATACCAGGTGTCGGAATATGGCTATACCGTACCGGAACTTCGTTTAGTCTGCGATCAGATGATGAAAGATCTATGGCCATTGTATCGGGAGCTCCATACATGGGCGCGATATACACTTGCGGAAAAATATCAGCAGCCTGTGCCGGAATATCTTCCGGCACATTGGTTGCCCAATCGTTGGGGTCAGGAGTGGACAGAGTTGGTATCTGTGGAGGGACTTGATGTGGATAGTGCATTGAGAAGGAAATCTGCTGAGTGGATTGTACAGCAGGGTGAAGGTTTCTATCACAGCCTGGGTTTTGATACTCTTCCTGAAAGTTTTTATCAGAATTCATCTCTGTATCCTGCTCCCAAAGATGCAGGTTACCGGAAAAACAATCATGCGTCAGCGTGGCATATGGATCTCCATAAAGATGTTCGATCATTGATGAGTATAGAACCGAATGCTGAATGGTGGGAGACGGTGCTTCATGAATTGGGGCATATCTATTATTATATGGCCTATACCAATGAAGAGGTTCCACCCCTTTTGCGCAGTGGTGCGAATCGCGCTTATCACGAAGCAATGGGTACCCTGATCGGTCTTGCGTCCATGCAGAAACCATTTCTGGCTCACTATAATCTCATAGATACAAATGCAGAGGTAGATCAGACTCAGGTATTGTTGCGCGAAGCACTCAGTTATGTGATCGTCATCCCATGGGCTGCAGGTGTGATGACATTTTTTGAAGATGCCTTGTATACCGAGGATCTTCCGGAGGATCAGTTTAACGCGAAATGGTGGGAACTGGTAAAGAGGTATCAGGGTATTATCCCACCGGTTACACGTGGAGAAGAGTATTGTGACGCTGCGTCAAAAACGCATATCAATAATGATCCTGCGCAATACTATGATTACGCCATGAGCTACATTCTGCTTTTTCAGTTTCATATGCATATTTCCAGGAATATTCTGAAGCAGGATCCGCACAGTGCGAATTACTTTGGGAGCAAGGACACAGGTAAATTTCTGTATGATCTAATGTATCCGGGGGCCAGCGTAGACTGGCGCCAACATCTGAAAAAAAATCTTGGATCGGATATGAATGCAAAAGCAATGCTTGAATATTTTGCACCGCTCATGGAATACCTGAAAAAAGAGAATGCAGATCGGCAGCATACATTGTCGGCTATGGGATAAATACTTTAGGAAAAATCGGTGTATCACAATGAAAGGACTTACGCCAGCTGAATCTCTGCCAGTCAGAAGGGGCATGTTTTTGTTCCTGTTATTGGTTGTCAGTGTGATGTTTTTTGGATTGATCTTTGGTTTTCTGATGGCCTGTTTCTGGGCGGCTATTTTTGCCCTTTTATTTAAAGGAGTTTTTATTTGGCTTACGGGGAAGTTGAATGGTAGACGCAGCCTTGCAGCATTTATCACTACGCTGATCATCTTGTTTTCAGCCGTCATCCCTCTCGGCCTTCTCAGCATCGCTGTTGTGAATGAAAGTAAGGGTTTGTATCGAAGTATAGAACAAGGCAATATCGATCCGTCTGCGATTCTGCAGCGTCTTGAAGATCAACTTCCTGGAATCGAAGCAATGCTGACAAATATGGGAGTCGATCTGGATCAGGTCTACGAACGTGCAAACGCTGCCTTCACTTCAGCAATTTCCTCGATTGGTAAGAGTATGTGGCGGTATACGCAGGACGCGATAAATTTCGTCATCCAATTTACTCTGATGCTGTATTTGCTTTATTTTCTTGTGCGTGATGGCGACAAAATCGTGCTTGCGATCCGCAATGCATTGCCTATGGGCAATAAAATCGAAGAATTGCTCTTTCGGAAATTTGGCCAGGTTGCCAGAGCGACTTTGAAAGGGACCGTCATCGTTGCAACATGTCAGGGTACGATAGGAGGAGTATTGTTTGCTATTCTTGGAATCCAGGGTGCAGTGCTTTGGGGTGTCTTGATGGCGCTCCTTTCTCTCCTGCCTATTGGAGGTAGTGGTATTGTGTGGGCACCTACTGCCGTTATCATGTTTGTGCAGGGACATATTGCAGATGGGATCATTATCGTTGTTGTCGGCTTTCTAGGTATAGGTCTTATAGACAATCTATTGCGTCCCATTCTTGTCAGTCATGATACGAAAATACCAGACTACATAGTGCTACTTGCCACACTGGGAGGATTAGCCTGGTTTGGCCTGTCAGGATTCATCATCGGTCCGGTAATCGCTGCGCTTTTTATGATTTGCTGGGAAATTACTGGCGAACTGTACGGTGGAAAAGAATGAGAATAATTCTGCGATTAATTTAGTTGAAGACAGGAAGCAAGCCTTGCAGCTTGAATGACTTCGTCCAGACGTGTGTACGGTATCATGCGAAGTAAGCCCTGCCCAAAGGGATTCCTGTGCCGCAAGCGTCTTAAGGTCAGCTCCTCGTTATTACATGTGTAAAGCACTAGCCAGAGGCTCTGATCATTTCCATTTCCTCAAAGAATACATCGTAATGGGCGTAAGCGTCAGTTCCCATTATTGCTTCTTCAATACATCGAATCACAATTCCGTTCACCGGTAATTTCTCACACAGCTCCATCAGAGAAATCTGTCTTGTTTCAGTCTCAATCCAACATGTAGAGTGCATACAAATGCGCTGAAGCTCATCAAAGGTATCTTGTTCATTTGGAAATAGATTTAGATGGAACAAGAAAATTTCGTTGCGCCCGAGATTCACAATGTCTTCCTGGGTTGGAAACTGTAACCTACGGATAATGTTACCCTCATACCATGTTGGTATCACTGAGTCAAGAGGAAGACATACACCATGCAATTGAATTTTGTTTGAAATTTCAAAAAGTACATCTTCCTTAACCGCCTGCATTTCAATGAACGTCTTCGGCACGACAATCCACTCAGCGATAGATTTAATCTCACCTGCGGTCAACCTGAGAGTATCGAAACCAACCCAATCGGCACCCATTGCAGCAAAGTAGCGTGCCTCATCCAGCGTAGTAATACCGGTTGCTATAATTTGTATTTCTTTATTGTCAGGCATTGGAGATACGATGTGAATTGCGAAAGTACAATTGCGTAACCGGTTTTTGCATCTCACCAGAAAGACCTGGAGACAACACGTGGAATTACCCGGAATTCCCGAATCTTTGAATGATGGCAACACAACCAGAGAAACCTCATTATTTCGATGCGGTCTATGAAGTCGTCCGGCAAATCCCTCGTGGACGTGTGACCACATACGGAGCCATTGCGGATTTCCTGGCTCTTGGTTCAGCGCGGATGACAGGATGGGCACTACGCAATATTGCCGGAACCGAAGACGTCCCTGCGCATCGTGTAGTTAATCGCGTCGGAGAGCTAAGCGGCCGCCACCATTTTCCATCACCGACCTTTATGAGGCGGATGCTGGAACGTGAAGGTGTAAAGGTCGTTAAGGATCGCGTGAGTGACTTCGACAATGTATTTTGGAATCCTGCTGATGAATTGCTTTGACGGAATAGATATCTTTACACAAATGAATAAAATAGGAAGTAGGGAAGCTTTGTTAAATCTTCTAAAGCAAACTGTTCAGCTGAGAGTGTTTAGACAATTCTGGCCAAGCACTCATTTAAGAATTCGTAGCCTCATTAGAACATTCCATATTTTAATTCAAACTATTAACACCATTGCTCCTTTCCGTAAAGAAGCGGAACGGCTCATTAAAAAATACCCTTCTCTCAAAACAGAACATGCCGAAATCGGAAATAAGCTTCCCATAATCCCAGAATGGGAATGTCGCTTGGAAATAACTGCAAAGAAATAACTGCTATAAAATTAGGATGGCAATTACGTCGAAGGGCAAAGGAAAATCCGGTGGTGCAAGAATGATCACGCACTATTACGTAGAAGGAAGTACTGTCTTTCTACTCTCTATCTATGATAAATCAGAACAGGCAAACATCTCAGATTCAGAACTTGAGAAACTCCTCAAGCTTATTCAATAAGCACAAAAAACATGGTGCAAATATCCAATACGAGGGTGTTAGGGTATTGCATTGATATATGACTAACAACCCTATTGACCGGGAGAAACATTGTGGAAGCACTAATGCCACTATCAACTAAATTCAGAAAGCGCATCGGGCTCATCAAGTCCATCGCGATCTATTATTGGAAGCCATTCAATCAGCGCCGGCTCAGAAAATTCTATAGTCAGTTCATCAGTCCGGGTGATCTGTGTTTTGATATCGGAGCACATGTCGGGAATCGGACACAGGCATGGCTTTCTCTGGGAGCCAGGGTAATTGCTGTTGAACCACAGCCAGAATGCATAAAATACCTGAAGAGGAGATTTGCAGCCAATCATGAGGTTACAATTGTTGACCAGGCCGCAGGGAGCCGGTCCGGTGAAGCCATTTTGTATGTGAGCTCTGCAAACCCAACCGTCAGTACCCTCTCTGATGAAGCCTGGCGGAAGCAGATGAATCATGATGCCCGGTATCCAATCTTTTGGGATAGGCAGGTACAGGTGAAAATGACGACTTTGGACGATCTCATCGCCCGGTACGGGATACCATCTTTTTGCAAAATCGATGTCGAAAATGCCGAGTACGAGGTGCTTCTTGGTTTAAGCCAGGCGTTGCCGCAACTTTCTTTCGAGTATTATCCACCTGTCATGGAGAATACTTTCCGGTGCCTGGAAAGGCTGGAATCCCTCGGCTCTTACGAATTCAATTGGTCTTTCGGTGAATCCCTGAGACTATACAGTGCCCAGTGGGTCAATGCGGAGGCAATTGGAAGGGTGCTCAGAGGCTACACCACCCGTTACCAGTATGGGGATATTTATGCGCGCCGCAGGCACGATTAGGCTGTTTTTGATTTCGCTGCCAGGAGATGTGAATTTTTTGTGAAGGACCTTACAATATTTAAACGAAACCAATGGTTATTGAGGCGACAGTTCAAAATTTCCATTAACGAAACTTCATCTATGAAGCAAAGTTTTACTCTTAACCAATGTGTACGGCTGATTTACGGGGAAACGACCCTCGACGAGAGCCTGATGCTTCAGGAGATCATTTTGGGAAACGACCGGCTCAGGGCTGAATTTGAGGTCATGCAGAAGTCCTACAGTGCATTAAGTACTGAACTTTTGAGCCCAGGGACGGAGACGACGAAAAAGATCTTAAAGTACAGCCGCGACACAGCCTTGCATCTTAGCTGGTAAGGCAGCAGAAAGGTAGGGCAATAGCCCCCTGGTATTCAGGTTGATCGAAGAGACAATCTCGGAGATCCGGTACCCGGGGGTTTTTCTATTTAAGGAAAAGGGATCAACGGATCAAAGGTGGAATGGATCAAAGGAAAATCCATAAAACCTGCTTGGTTTCCGATTGATCCTTTGATCCCTTCAGCCCTTGATCCCGTTTTAGAAAGGTAGATCGTCAAAGTCATCCACACCTGCCTCCGGGTTGTCCAGCGCTCCCGGTGATTTCGCAGAACCTCCATTTGAGGAATGGGCAACTTCGCGTTGACCTGGCATGGGTGCAGCCTGAGTCTCACCGACTACTTCGATGCGCCAGGCCTGTAGATTTGTAAAGTACTTGTCCTGCCATTGTCGTCCACGCAGATCAAAGTAGACCTTTATCTGCTGGCCGGTTTTATAGGAATCAAGGATATCACAGCGGTCCTGTGTGAGTTGGAATTTGATATACTGCGGGTAAGAACCCTGCATTGTTTCAATCACAAATTCGCGTGTCCGGAATGATTCGGATTTCTGCTCCGTGGTAAACACCATGTGCAGTTTGCCTTCAATTTCAAATGACATGACTTGTCTCAGGTTTAGTTCGTGTGCAAGGTATGAAAATGATCGATGACGTTCAGAGAATCTCTAAAATCAGATGCATGAAAAAATGTCCTGAATCCTAAAATCACCTTCAAGAATTAATACGCCTTTGCAAACGGCACACGCCTCGATGAGGGCTTGCCTGTGAGGATACATTTTCCGGACTCTTCCTTTGTATCAAGCGGTATACAGCGGATTGTTGCTTTTGTCTCTTCTTTGATCTTCAGTTCTGTCTCCGTCGTGCCATCCCAGTGTGCATACACGAAGCCTCCTTTTTCTTCCAATATTTCACGGAAGGTATTGTAATCGTCTACATGGGAAGTATGCTCCTCACGGTACTGCAGCGCACGTGCAAACAGATCAGACTGGATTTGATCCAACAGATTTTGCACATAATCAGCAACCCCATCACGTGGCACTGAGGCTTTTTCACGTGTATCGCGACGTACTACTTCAACCACACCTTTTTCAATATCCCGCATCCCCATACCAAGACGTACCGGAATACCACAAAGTTCATGTTCGGCAAATTTGAACCCTGGACGTTTGGTGTCATCGCGATCATACTTCGCGCTGATTCCCCTGGCTTGCAATTCGCCGATCATCTTATCCGCCACTTCGCCGATTTCAGGGCTGGGCTTAGGAATGGGTACGATCACGACTTTGACCGGTGCAAGACGTGGAGGCAGTATCAGTCCATCATCATCCGAATGGGTCATGATCAATCCTCCCACCAGTCTCGTGGACACACCCCATGAAGTCGCCCAGACATAGTCTTCGACATTCTGTTCATTCAGGAAGCGGACGTCGAAAGCCTTTGCAAAATTTTGTCCGAGAAAATGACTGGTACCTGCCTGAAGTGACTTTCCATCCTGCATGAGTGCCTCAATGGCGAAGGTTTCTACAGCTCCGGCAAAACGCTCATTTGGCGTCTTAGCTCCTTTGATCACAGGCATTGCCATGTACTCCTCGGCAAAACGGGCATAGATATCATGGATCAGCCGCGCTTCTGCCATTGCTTCTTCTGAGGTAGCATGAGCTGTATGACCTTCCTGCCAAAGAAATTCAGTAGTGCGCAAAAACGGTCTCGTACGCATTTCCCAGCGCACCACGTTTGCCCACTGATTGATCAGCAATGGCAGATCGCGGTAGGATTGAATCCAGTCTTTGTATGAATTCCAGATGATCGTCTCGGAAGTTGGCCGCACAACGAGTTCCTCTTCAAGTTTCGCCTCTGGATCGACGATCAACCCGCTGCCATTCGGATTATTCATGAGGCGGTGGTGTGTGACAACCGCACATTCTTTCGCAAAGCCCTCTACATGCTCTGCCTCGCGGCTGAGAAAGCTTTTAGGAATAAACAAAGGAAAGTAGGCATTTACATGGCCAGTTTCCTTGAACATGCGGTCAAGATGCTGTTGCATGAGCTCCCAGATAGCGTAACCATTAGGTTTGATGACCATACAGCCACGGACCGCCGAAGTGTCCGCAAGCCCAGCTTTCTTCACAATATCCAGGTACCACTGTGAATAGTCCTCATTTCTCGGGGTAATCTCCTTTGCCATCTCTAAAATCTCTGTTAAATCTTGGCTTAAATACGGGGTTTATGAAACCATCATCCTGCAGAATACGTCTTTAATGTATGATTGGAATTGGTGCCTTAAGGAATTTAACGGTGCAAATTTGCTACTTTAAAGCATCCTTAACGGAACGAACCTGACAAAAGTACTAATTTGGCCATGGAATTCGAGAAGCACTAAGTCCGATTACATGCTCGAAACCGTAACAAACAATGAAAAGCAATTTGCGTCAAGCACTCCTCTCGCTGATCTTCATTTCAGCGATCTCATCACTGGCTTTTGCCCAGTTTGATGATGTCTACTACGATCCGGATACCGATGACGACTATTCTTACTCTGAAAACTATGACTCGGAGGATTCATATGAGTACCATGGATACGACGACGAGGCGTATGAAGATTTTGAAGACTATGACTATTACTATTCGTCACGGATAAGGAGATTTCACAGTCCCCATGTGGGATTTGGATTTTATGATCCCTTCTATACAGACATTTTTTACTATGATCCTTTTTACACCAACTATTACGCGCCAGGCACCTCCATCTATATCAGTTTTGGAGGATACAATGACTATTGGCGCTGGAAACGTTGGAATCGCTGGAATCGCTGGAATAGTTTCTATGCCTGGAATAATCCCATTGCACGCTATTACAATTACAATTCCTGGTTTGGTCCGAGTTTCGGCTATTCGTCATGGAATGGATGGGGTGGTGGCATTACCTACAACACGTATAATTTCTACAACTATGGAGGTTATGGCGGAAATTGGGGTTATGGATCCTATGCTAATAACTACTACAACGGGTATTGCCCCCCGGGATATTACGGCGGAAATTATGGTGGCTACTTTGGGGGAAGTAATAATAATCAACCCACTAGTGGAAGCAACAACGGCACATACTACGGACCGCGTCAAACCGGCACCGTAAATAGCTCTCCAAGGGGTCCTGTGAAGACAGACCTTACTTCACCGCGTGCCGGAGAATCAGTTAAAGAAGCAGACAAAACACCTGAGGCAATAAACAATACAGAAAAGATGACTGAGCCTGAGGTCACCGGGGCGACTAGTCCAAGGGTTGATGCTGAAACTGATGTCAATAAAACTTCGCAGCCAACGTCGAGACCTACTGAAGAAAGACCGATCTATACACCCAGGGAGGATAATCCTGTAAAAACGCCCAGGGAGGAAGGACCTGCCTACACACCGCGTGACGACAGGCCGACGTTTACACCACGTGAGGAAAAACCATCCTATAATCCTCGCACGGATCAGGATTCACGTCCGAGTTTTACCCCGCGGACTGACAAACCATCCCGTACAATGGACGCAGATCGCGGCCGTGAGGACAGCAGAACTTATACTCCAACGCAAAGGGAGGAGTCACCACGCTCATCAGAACGTACGGGTACATATGATCGTCCTTCAGCCCCATCGCAACGGACATACGATCCTCCTTCAAGCTCTCCGCGTTCTTCCGGATCCATGGAGAGAAGCAACAGTCCATCGCCTTCCCGAAGCAGTGCAGGATCCTCTTCACCAAGTCCAAGAAGTTCTTCAGGGAGTTCAGGAAGCAGTCCTCGTAAAAACTAAGCATAATTTTTCTGTTCTGGAAACAGAGAAGCGATAATATAGGGTGGAGGGACGGTTCTCTCCACCTTTTTTGTTTTATCTCAAAAAATTTGAGTGACAGACATGAAAAAGTACATTCCAATTCACATCGCACTTGTGCTCTTTTTTCTTTCAGCTTCTTCTGTCCTTGCGCAAACCGTAACTGAGGCCTTGCGGTATTCAGTCTTTGATGTGTTGGGTACAGGGCGCAGCGTAGGCACCGCCGGATCTATGAGCGCTCTTGGTGGAGACTTTTCAGTCTTGAACCTGAATCCTGCCGGAACTGGCACCTATCGGGGTTCAGAATTCTCTATCACACCCGCCTTTTTTAGTAATAGGACAGATGCGTCTCTGCAAGGTTCGGGGTCACCGGCGATCTCAAGAATGCACAAGGAGCTCCTGCTTTCAAACCTGGGCTTTGTGATATCCTCACGACCACGTGATCCCAAATGGAAGACATCAAACTTTGCCGTCGGCATTACGAAGGTTGCTGACTACCATGAAAGGTTTGAATACCGGGGAAGTACTTCCGGATCCATCACAGATCGGTATGTAGAGCTCGCTCAGGGGAACGCCGCAGATGACCTGACAGGAGAAGCAGCGATCGCATACAATACAGGAGCCATCTATGATTTCGATGAGGATCTTATCTATGAAACGGATTACCTGAATGCAGACAATGCTTCGGTGTTGAAGCGTCAGTCAGTTGAGTCTACCGGTTACAATACGGAGTTGTTATTTTCCTATGGAGCCAATTACAACGAGCAGCTTCTTTTTGGTGTTGGCATCGGAGTACCCATCCTTTCTTACGAAGAAGACAAGGTATATCGTGAAGATGATCAAGATGCAGCAGTACCTTTTTTCAATGCGTTGAAGTATGAAGAGTTCCTTTCCACAAGTGGAAGTGGATTCAATTTTAAAGCGGGTGTCATTTTTAAACCTGCCAAATTCATCAATATTGGTGCTGCATATCATTCGCGTACGCGCTATGCGATGACGGACAATTTTTCCTCAAGTCTGGAGTATGACTATACCGATCAGAATAATGACGGCCCGCTGCTCAGTGAATCACCGGATGGTTCCTTCAACTATAACCTGAAGACTCCGCGGGTTGTATCAGGGAGCCTTGGCATTGTATTCGCCAAATCCGGATTTATCTCCACAGAAATACAGTATAAAAACTTCGGGAGCGCGCGATTCGACTATTCGGGCAGAGGGAATGGTGATGCATTTCAGGAAGAAGAAGATGCCGTGAATGAAATGATCCGTGAGCAACTTTCAGAGGCGATCACCATCCGTACCGGTGCTGAACTTGCGATAAAAAAATTCCGTTTGCGCGGAGGTATTGAATTGGACCAGTCACAATACGCTAATGATGATTCTTTTGATCCGACATACAATGCCGGTCTGGGATTCCGGGGCGATAAGTTTTTTGTAGATGTCGCATTCCAGTATTTCACCCTCGAACAGGGACTTCTTCCTTATGTAGTCAATACGGTACCTCAACCTCTTGTATTCAAAGATATCAGCAATACTCGCTTGTTTCTGACACTCGCCTATCGCTGGCAGTAGCAATTGTACATCTTGCGACGGGACTTAATTCTTATTCAGGTAGAAGACAATACCCACTTCAGGAGCAATATCAGTGGCATCTGGTGAAATTCCGATGGCATTGTTGAGACGGACAAACATCCATGGCTTAAAATGAATCAAGAATGGCTTCAGTCGCATCCGGTATTCCATCAAGGTCGATATAAAAAAGAAAGGATAGATGATCACATTCCCTCTTTCAATGTATGTACCAAAGAGCGAAGTAGATATACCATTCCCACGATCCCGAAGAAAATCCATCGAATCCTGTCCACAGATGGATTGTGCGATAAATACAAACGCTGTTATTCTTATGACACGCAGGACTACTGCAGATAATTTCATCATATTGCGTTTACGCGCGAAATAAGCATTCCTATGCCGATTCACAGATTGCGTTAGCCTCATGACATCTTCGAACCGCAACAATTCAGAAATGAAAGTTAAATACAAATTTTGTGGAAATTCTGAAGACAAGAAATTCCACCAGAAACTTTCTCAATAATACATGCGAAGCAGGGAGAGTAACACACAGAAAATAAAAAGTGGCACATAGACGAATCTATGGGCCACTCAATAATTTTTGAATTGCGATGATTTTTACTTCCCGACAAGGACACGTTGTAGATTCCACCCCCGATTTGTCTCAAACATCAGATAGTACAAGCCCATATCCAGATCCCCCATATCGATCTCTGTCGGATCGAGCTGATCAAGTTGAAACATTGTACGCCCGATGATGTCCATGACACGTACATGATGAATGGTGACATCAGGCGCATCAATCCGAAGTACACCCGATACCGGCATCGGGTACAAGTAGATCAGATCACTGAGAGCAGGATTATAGGTCGACGACTCACATTCTGTACCAGTCAGTTTCGTCACTGTAATCGGATTTGAAAGGTCAAAGCATCCCGAGAGTGTATCTATTTCCTCACCGGGTGTCAATCCACTCAGAGTACCATCCCATGCAACAAGCCAGATGAGACATACGCCGGAACCTTGCCCCTCAAACGTAAAGGCGACAGTATCACTAAATGCAATGATGGACTGAATGATACCATTAGTATCTGTGACAACCCAGGAAGAATTCATTCCTTGCGTGCCCGGATGACAGATTACCACTACTGAATCAGGGTCACCGCCCTCGTCAACGCAGATCATGGTCTCACTGTCCGTACTGATATCACATGCAGCTACTTCGCACGGTGCCTCCGAACATGCGCCGGGATCCGTGATGACTGCATTGATACTGCACGATGGATCAGTGGCATCGGTAATAGTGATGGTCACTTCACCGCTACCCGCACTGCCGTTGTTCAGGCTGAAAGAAGACATCATGCCATATGTTCCACTCGTCGGGTCGACCGTGCCATTGCTCACAGATACCTGGTAGTCTGTTCCTAACAACGTCCCCACAGGATCAAGTGTAAAAACAATGAAATCATCAGCATTATCCGGAGTTGAATTGTCATTGCATGTGACATTGGAGAGCCCTGAACTTGTCAGGTTGCATGATTCCGAACACGTACCTGGGTCGGTGACTACCACACTGATACTACAGGTAGGATCGCCCAAATCAGTGACTGTGACGGTGACATCACCATTACCCGCACTGCCTGCATTCAATACAAAAGAGGTGGCTGCACCATAAGCAACTGTATCGGGAGTCACAGTGCCAGAACTCACGAATACAACATATGATGAAAAGAGACCTGTACCGGTCGGATTGAGCATGAACGAGATAAAGTCATCACTGTCATCCATCGTTCCATTTGAATTACAAACGACGGAGCTGAGACCGGCATCCGTCAGATCGCAGCCATTCGAACATGTACCGGGATCTGTGACTACGACCGAGATTGTACATAAAGGATCATTGTCATCGGTGACTGTGACGGTGACGTCACCATTACCCGCACTTCCTGTATTCATGTTGAATGCGGTCACAGCGCCATAGGCACCTGATACGGGATTTACAGTACCTGTGCTTACAGAGACAGTATAGGTCGCTCCAAGGTTGAAACCGGTTGGATTAAGACTAAATGAGATAAGATCGTCTGAAGGATCAGTTGAGGTACCGTTGTCATTACAGGAAATCGCTCCTAATCCGGTACCAGTCAGATCGCACGTGGTGGAACAAGTTCCGGGATCTGTGACAATCACTTCGATCGTACAAGAGGGATCACTGGCATCGGTGATCGTCACTGTGACATCACCATCACCTGCACTTCCCATATTGAGGTTAAAACCTGTTGGCACACCATATGGTCCCGACATGGGGTTAATAGTGCCTATGCTTACTGACACATTATAGGTTGATCCAAGGTTGACGCCGGTTGGATTAAGATTAAATATGATAAAGTCATCAGAAGGATCTGAAGGGGTACCATTATCATTGCAGCTGGTGCCGGTGAGTCCTGCACCCGATAAATTACATGCTTCGGAACAGGAACCAGGATCAACAATAACCACGTCGATGTCACAAGCGAGATCATCTTCGTCTGTAATCGTCACAGTGACATTGCCGCTTCCTGCGCTCCCTATATTTAAAGAGAAAAATTGCGTAGCTCCATAATCGCCTGAAGTCGGATTAATAGTTCCACTGCTTACGGAAACTGAATAACCAACTCCAAGATTGGTACCAGCCGGATTCAAGGTGAACGTAATGAAGTCATCTGCATCCGTAGTAGTCCCATTGTCATCACAGCTTACATCATCGAGTCCGGCATCTGTAAGATCACAATCATCAGAACATGTACCAGGATCAACGATCAAAGCCATGATAGTACATGTGCCATCATCATCATCAGTAATCGTCACGGTGACATTGCCATTACCTGCACTACCTGTATTGAGTTCGAAGGTGGTGAGTACGCCATAATCGGCAGAAGCAGGCATCACAGATCCACTGCTGACTGATACGCTATAACTGCTGCCAAGATTAAGTCCGGATGGCGATAGATTAAACATGATAAAATCATCAGTGCCATCAGAAGGTGTGCCCGCATCATTACAGAAAACACCGCTCAGTCCTGCACTAGTAAGGTCACATTGGTCTGAACAGGATCCGGGGTCATTGACCGTGACCATAAATGTGCAGTTGGGGTCATCATCATCTGTGATGGTAACTACCACATCACCATCACCTGCTGAGCCGTTTTGTAATTGAAAAGCGGTAGGAGCGCCGTATGCTGCACTCATTGGAGAAATTGTACCCATGTCTACGGAGACTGAATAAGTGGTTGCAAGATCTACTCCGGTAGGATTGAGATTGAAGGTGATGAAGTCATCGTTTGGATTAGAGGGAGTACCGTTGTTGTTGCAGTTTATGTTTGTCAGACCTGCACCAGCAATGTCACAGTTGGCTCCCCCGCAGCCGTCTAATGTATTTGCAATACATGGAGAAGTTGCGACATCCTGAGAGACCCAGTCTGTGGATGCATTGCCGCTACCATCATACTCGATTGAGGCACAACCGGTAAATGACGGCACGAAATCTCCATCGGTCCAGATTCCTGCGGCCTCAGCAACCGAAGATCTTGTATGTCCGTGTGAACCCCACTCTACATAATCAGCGATATTGCCCGGATCAGTGAAGTTCCCATTTGTAAAGTATAATGCCAATTCATCATCATCTGCACCTAAATTGTAAGTAAGGTTCACGGCAACCAATGCACCGGCCTCAATCATCAGATCACCACCACACACAAGTGTGATAGTGGAAAGCTGATTGTAATTGGGAAACCGACATAATGTATAGGGTCCGATATTTACTGTACCTCCTCCCAGGTTTTTCAATTCAACCGTATTAGGTGGAATGATCTCATTGATCACGACCTGACCAGAAAGTGTTGCGTAGCTCAGGGTGAGCAAAAGACATGTCTGTACAAAAGACTTCATATGTCAAATGGTTTTTGATACCGCGGCTCATCGCACGACGGTATCTGGTTAACAAAAACAGTTTGTTCAGGGTTATAACTACTGCTGGAAAAGCATTGCTTATGCAAGTTAAACAAAGCTTTCACATATCGCTCCTGTCCAACCGGTTTTTAGAGTGCTTCTGCAAACAGTCGACATCTCATAAACCTATGAGCCATTTCTCAATCATTCGGTACATCTCAGGATACGTGCGTAGCATTTTCTCCCGTCGTGCAAACCAGTGGTGAAGCATCACAGGAATCGGATCCGGCTGAAGCATTCCGGTAAAATCTTCAATATTTTGTTTTGACCACCCTCCGATTTCGGTGAGCGAGGCCCACACTACCTCTGCGTCCGGGACTGTTTGATCACCGAGGTAGCGGGAGGTATACAATTGTGCGTAAGCATGTAGTGCTGTCTGGTAATATTTTGTTGGGTTGACAAAACCTGCTGTGAGTTGCTCAAGGGCAAAGATTAGTGTGCCATCTTCATGCTCCAACTCATACGTATGAACATGATCTGGAAAGTTTGGTGTGAGAAAAGGATGGAGATACGTCACAATACGGCGATCGCGGTCAAACAGATAGTCTTCTTTGAAAAAAGAAACCATAACAGCATAATAGGCAATCATGTATTTGACATCTTCGGGGACTTCCTTTAATCCCTGCGCAATAAATTCGTTTGCCTCCACATAGAGCCTGGCCCGCGTATCAAATTTTTTCCGCGCGACCTCATCCAGAGATTTATAAAATTCTCCGGCACGTAAATACATCTTCTGCATCTCCGGAGGAAGAGAAGGAGGATATTTCCGATACCACATCCAATTGATTTGATGTTCGAAGATGAAGGTGCTCATCGCAAAAAGAATCCCTGTACCAAGCAACCAGATAAACCCAGAAAGGTGCTCGAAGAAGTACAGATAAGCCGAAACCCCCGTCAGTAACAGGCTCAAAGTCAAAATGCGACGAGATAACATGCGTGTAAAATAATGGAGTATGACTGAACTTATAAAAAGTGTATCTCAGTTCACCGAAACGGAACCAGACTGGGGAATTCTATCCGTTCCCGTCCGATCAGGGGCACAGGCACATGGTAAAGAGGTATTCTGCCGTCTATGCGGGTTAAAAAAAAAGGCAGCCATAGGCTGCCTCCACTCTTCAGCGACGATCCCTTCTCATCTACTGGTCGAGTAAATAGTAAATCTTTGTGAGCCATTTCTTTGAATCAGGCTCAGTTTGCGGATCAGTAAGATATTCTTCAATGACAGGCACCTTTGTTTTTACACCAGTTGATTGGGCGAATTCATCGATCGCCTTATGCGCGCCTTCTAATCCATCATAAGGTCCATAATAATCGATCGTCAGAGCCTTGCCGGCAGCAACCGTAATCATCTCAGTCTCCGGAATCGCCACAGGAGATTTGACAGGAATCGCAGCAGCCATTTCGGTCACCCCACTTGTTTCATCCCATGAAAAATACAAACCACTTGGAGCGCCATCCATGGGGAGGTTGGCCTGGTCCAATGCGGCTGTGATCCTCGGGAAATGCTGTCCCATGAATGTTGAAATGTCAGCCATTGAGACTTTCTCACGTGCACTAACATATTGACGTCCAGGGAAGTCCACCGCCCTTATTTGATATCCTTTATATTCTTTATTAACATCACTTTCAACCATTTGTTTGAGCGATTGCAGACCTTCTTCGAACATCGGGCCTATGCCTTTATCCATGTTCATAAAGACACCGAAGATTCTACCGATAAAATCATTTTCTCCACGGATTCCCCAAGTCACCTCAGAACCGCCTGCTGCATCTGCCGCATGCATATATCCGGTAGATTTACTTGCACCCCAAGGCATATAAAAGGTAAGTTCTGTCTCAACGGTCGTTCCCATGATAGCACTGATGCGCTGCTCACCTCTGCCGGTTTTTTCGCCCTCCCAGCGGGAAACAAAACCGACTGTACCATCCTCACCCTCATATGACACTTGCATCTCCGGATCTTGTTTTTTCCACGGTCCCCAATCATTCTGCTTTTTCAATGATTTCAGGTATGGGAAAACTACCGCAGTAGGTGCATTGATTTCTACCGTTCGGCTGACATCATAGCTTTTTGGACCAACAAAACTGAGCAGAACAGCTACCAGAACAAGAGCAAGAAGGATATATAATAGAGTTCTTAAAATCTTCATAGTCAATCCATTAAAGTCCATGAAGTCACATCGCCCTTACTAAAGCACACCACAGATGCTTATTCCGTAAAAAGGCATATGTAACTCTATTTGAGCAACTAGTAGCCGGACAATTTCTAAATTGGCATTCAATATCCGAAAAATTATTTGAATGCGCCTCCTTTTTCTTCTTTTGCCAATTCTTTCTCTTCTGAATGCCTGTACCTCAGACCAGCAAGATCAAATTGCGCCACAACGGCCTTACGATCCATGGATTATCAGGTCAGTGTTGGATGGGCAACCCCGAATGCTCACCCTCGCCCTCCACGATGACCTTTGGGTGTCATTTAATACAACGACCTGCGCAATAGGCAAGGTGTGGAAAGGTCATGTAAATTTTGAGGGAGCTGTTTTTACGACAGCTCACGGCCCACAACCGGTAACAGTAGGTGATGCTTACTTTGAGAACACGATAAGTCAGCCGTGGCAAATCCTGCATGGTGACTCTCTCCTTGAGACACGGGTTATCTATGGCGGACACAGGCTGAATAAGGGGCATGCAGAACTCATATATCAGTTCCACACCGCTGACTTGCCCGCTTTACATGTCTATGAGCAGGTAGAATATACTTCTGGAAGTAATGCGCAGACTGGCCTGGAACGCATTTTCAGCACTGAGAACGTCCCGGATGGATATCGCATAAGACTTCATACCAATGTCAATTCGATTGCATCGGCGAAAAACATCGACACAGATGGGGAATTGAGTGTTGTGAAAGAAACACCAAGACCTGTTGGCGGTTTGCAGGTATTGGATTTGGAAGGACATCTGACACTGAAATCCAACGGAATGACTCGTTTCGTAACCTGGTTTATCGGTAAACCAACGGTCAAGAATCCGAATCAGGCGGCTGAGTCTGAAGATGAAGAATTACCACTGGGTCAACGATTGATTGCACGCAATGATTGTAAAACCTGTCATAATACCAATATACAGACAATCGGTCCTGCATACACGGATGTGGCAAAGCGCTATCCGAATAATGACGCAACTGTGACGATGCTCGTCAACAAAGTCATCAAGGGGGGCGCAGGTATCTGGGGCGTACAGGTTATGACCGCGCACCCCAACCTCTCTCAAACCGATGCGGCTGAAATGGTCAGATACGTTCTCAGCCTTGATACCACAGAGACCGAAAGCACTGGTGCCGTTGCGGTCAATATTACTGAGTTTGCTTCTCCTATTGAGAATGTGAAAGAAGACGAGTTGATTTCCGGTGCGATCACGCAGGTATTCGTACACGAAAAGAACCTGACCAGGATGCCGGTCAAGTCAGGCAAGCCCCAGATGGCTGGTATAATGCCGAACTATGACAATATCGACGGCAGCGAGTTCACAGGCCTTACTGAAAATTTTGCGTTATACGGTTCTGGATATTTATCTATCCCTGAGAAAGGTGTATACATCTTCCAACTTTGGAGCGATGACGGTTCAAAATTTAATTTGAATGGCGCAGAATTGATCAATCATGACAGCATTCATGGTACATCGGCCGTAGAAGCTGCGGTGGGCCTTAATCCCGGTTTCTTTCCATTTGAACTTGAGTTTTTTCAGCAATCAGGTGGGCGCTTTCTTTCTCTGGACTGGAAAAAACCAGGTTCGGATATATGGGAAGTCATTCCTGCCTCTCTGTATTTTCATGCTCCTGATCAACGTAATGTCCTCTCGGGTCTAACTCTGCCCATGTCTGCACTTACGCGTGTACCCGGTGATCAGTTTTCGTTAGAAGGCGTCCATCCGAGTTATGATCTCTCGCAGGCACGACCCTATAATTTTCTTCCAAAGGTTGGTGGTTTGGATTTCCTTTCTGATGGGGCCCTGGTGATTAGTACATGGGATCCCACCGGTTCAGTATATCTCCTGAGAAATCTAGATGCCGAAAATCCAAATGACATCAGTGTAAAGATGATTGCATCAGGATTTGCGGAGCCCCTCGGACTCAAAGTTGTGGATGATGAGATCTACGTATTGCAGAAACAGGAACTCACAAAACTGGTAGATACGGATGGTGATGAGGTGACCGATGAGTATCGCGCGATTTCAAATCAGTGGCGAACATCTGCAAACTTTCATGAGTTTGCTTTCGGGCTTGCATATAAGGATGGATATTTCTATGCCAACCTCGCGACAGCAATTGATCCGGGTGGTGCAAGTACGAAACCACAGATTCCTGATCGTGGCAAAGTGATGAAAATTTCGAAAGCGGATGGATCCGTTGAATTCATTGCGCATGGTCTGCGCACTCCGAATGGGATCGGATGGGGTGTTGATGGTGAACTCTTTGTTGCTGATAATCAGGGTGACTGGCTTCCTTCCAGTAAAATTGTCCATGTCACCAAAAATGCCTGGTTTGGTTCGCGCTCTGTGGATTTCGAAGGTACGGCTTCACTGAAAGAGAAACCACCTGTGGTGTGGTTACCGCAGGATGAAATTGGTAATTCACCAAGTACTCCCGGACTGTTACAGGACGGACCTTATACCGGACAGATGTTTCACGGAGAAGTGACGCATGGTGGATTGAAACGTGTCTTTGTGGAAAAAATCAATGACGAATACCAGGGTGTTGTATTCAGATTCATTCAGGGACTTGAGGCCGGAGTCAACAGATCTGTGTATGGTCCTGACGGATCAATTTTTGTCGGAGGAATTGGGAATCCCGGCAACTGGTCACAGACAGGAAAACTGTGGTATGGTCTTCAGCGACTCAAGTACAATGGCAAACCGACATTTGAAATGCTCGCTGTCCGTGCAAAATCAGATGGAGTGGAAATTGAATTCACTGAACCCTTGCGTGAAGGCGATGGATGGATTCCTGCTGACGTTGAAGTGCGTCAATGGCGTTATGTCCCAACAGAAAACTATGGCGGACCCAAGGTAAATGAGACGGCATTGAAGGTGACGTCATGTCATGTCTCTGCAGATCGCAAGCGCATCTTCCTTGCATTAAATGGTATGAAAGCAGGACATGTCGTATATGTCCATTTGCGCAACAGATTCGTGAGTGCCGCAGGAAGACAACTCTGGAGTACAGAAGCATGGTATACAATGAATCAAATTCCTTCAAACACACCCGGTGAACGCACTTCGCAGCAAGTGCCCTACGCAAACAATACATTGACTCCAGAGGAAGAAGCGCAGGGATGGAAGCTCCTCTTTGATGGGAAGACATTGAATGGCTGGCACAGCTTCAGGAAATCTGCTCCCAACAAAAGTTGGCATGTTGAAGATGGTACAATCGCTCTTGAGTCTCACCTGAATGCGGATGGCAAATGGATAGTGCCTGAAAAGGGAGATATTCTCACGGATGCAGAGTATGAAAACTTCGAATTTGTATTGGAATGGAAAATCTCAAATTGCGGAAACAGCGGAATTATTTACAATGTAGTCGAATCTGAGAAATACAATAATCCCTGGGAGACAGGACCGGAAATGCAGGTGCTCGATAATACCTGTCATCCGGATGCACGGTTCAAAACACATCGGGCCGGCGATCTCTATGATTTGATAGCATGCAAATACGAAACTGTTAAACCCGCAGGAGAATGGAACAAAGTCCGTCTCATCAAGAACAAGGGTAAGGTCGAACACTGGCTCAATGGTGTGAAAGTCGTGGAATACGAGATGTACACGGATCGCTGGCTTGAGATGATAGCCAATTCTAAATTCAAGGACATGCCGGATTTCGGCAGGGCACCGAAAGGAAGGATTGCACTGCAGGAACATGACAATAAGGTCTGGTACAGGAATGTAAAAATCCGGACGCTATAACCGGGGAAACCGGGAAGCCGGTAAAACTGGGGAAGAAGAGGAAATGCATCCTACCCTGAAAGGGTTCAATACATTAACCATGGGCAAAGCCCGTGGAAATAGAAACTACGAGACCTGCAACCCAGAAAGGGTTCAATGACATTAACCACTGGCAAAGCCCGTGGAAACAGAAACTATGAGACCTGCAACCCAGAAAGGGTTCAATACATTAACCATGGGCAAAGCCCGCGGAAATAGAAACTACGAGACCTGCAACCCAGAAGGGGTTGAACCACTTTGCACGTTCACCTGAGAAACTCCAGGTTCCTTCTCAGTCCTGCGTACTTCGTCCTCTTTACGGCAGATTGCTTAAAGATCTTTTCAAAGACTTCTTCTGTGATCTCATACCATTCTCGTGAAGACATCTGCAACAGTTCTTCTTTTGGCTCAAATGCAGCTTCCTGATGAGGACTAGCGAAGCGATTCCAGGGACAGACCTGCTGACAGATGTCACAACCAAATACCCAATTTTCCATCTTGTCTTTGAACTCAGAAGGTATTGCCTCGCGCAGTTCGATCGTGAGATAAGAAATACACTTGCTCCCATCAACGACATATCCTTCATCGGCGATGGCATCGGTAGGACATGCATCGATACATTTTGTACAGGTCCCGCAATGATCCTCCATCGGCTGATCTGGTGTGAGTTCCAGATCAAGGATGATTTCTGAAAGAAAGAAATAGGATCCTCCTTTAGGATTGATGAGGAGGGTATTCTTACCTATCCAGCCGATCCCGGCCCTACGGGCCCAATCACGTTCAAGTACCGGACCTGAATCGACGAAACACCTTCCATTGACTTCACCAAACTCCTCGCGAATCTCCAAGAGCAGTTCTTTGAGTTTGCGACGGATGACACGATGATAATCTTCTCCATAAGCATATATGGAAATCTTTGGCGTATCCGGTTCAGTCTGGGTTTCTTCAGTAAAGTAATTGTACATCAATGAAACCACTGACTTTGCACCAGGTACGAGTATTGTGGGATCGGTGCGCAGATCGAAGTGGTTTTCCATATAGGACATATGTCCATGATAACCATGCATGAGCCATTCCTCCAACAGATGGGCTTCAGCTTCCATCTTCTCTGCCCGTGCGATACCGACAAATGAAAAGCCATTCCTCTTTGCAGCCGATTTGATGTATTGTGTTCTGACATCGGGATTCATATATTAAAAGTAATGATGAAGGAGGTATCGGCGACTTACATCACCGGTACTCTCAATCCACATTCGCACTCAGCTCAAACTCCAACCGCATGTCGAAGCTATGTGGCGTGACCTCCCAAAGCGAGATACCGATTTCGACGCCAAAGTTTGGTTCAGAGGTGATACTCAGCACATTTGCAAGACCGGGAAAGGGGCGGATCACTTTACGGGTATTCGGAGGAACGGGATCGAGATAGAAAATCTCAGAATTGACATTCAAAGGATCGGAGAGGTCATAGATACGGACAAAAACCTGACGCATAAAATCGAGGTCTTGATCTCCGAAGATGGTGGAAAGTTCTGCATACTTTGGTGTGACAGAGACGATATCTGATGCAGGCCTGCCCAATGCATCGAGTTGCGCCTGAAACTGACTTTGGATTCCCGGCGTGCTATAGAAATGTGTTTCGAGAGTGTTCAATCCTGCCTGCAATTCGAAATCGACGACATAGCTCATTTCGAAGAGCTCAGTACGCTGATCGGTTTTGCAGCCACTGAAGACCAATGCGAGAAAAGACGCAAGGCAGTATAAAAAATATCGGTGCATCATGCAAAAGTAAACGTGGAGGGGCGGGATTTATTCCTGCCCTGACAAAGAGATTTGTTCCCTGTTGGGCAATGTCAGAGTCATCAAAATAGATACCTGTCACTTCCAAATGTCCCTGCCACAGACATTGTTTGAAGGATCCACGGCGATGAAATAGCCCACGTCATCCTGATTTCCCCCGGCACTTTTAGCCCAAAGGCGTTCACCGAAGGCATCGAATTTCACAATGAACACATCAATATTGCCGCGACCGGGGAGTAAAGTTTGCAGGTAATTCACCCTTGTCCGAATGGCTTCCGGCCGGGGCGGCTCGACCGGCGGCTTTAGGGTAGGGCCAGATTTTAATAATAACCACGTTTTTAGAGGTACAATAAATAACTCAAGTTTCGGTACCCGAGTGTTGTTATTGTTTCACACAACCCCGCCTGCCCCAAAGGGATGCCTTTGGCACGTCGGGCAGGGATCACAACGTAATACGATCACAACGGCAGAAGTACAGTAGAGTCGAAATCCTTTTACATCACTTGACATCTATCGCCCGAATACGTTTGACTTTGCTTGTAACATGTTGACAGAAGTACAGAAACTTGAGTAAATAATTCACATATCGTTTAAACCCGGATATCTGCTTATATCCAGATTGGTTCACCTCTTTCAAATTCAGTGACGTTGTGTTTCATTACCTTGTATATATCATTGTGTATTGACATCACTTTACGCTGTCGTGTTGAGCTATTGCCTTTAGCAATCAGATCTTTCATGCAAGCGACATATTTCTGATAGTTCAATTTCCGCGTGTAAGGTTCCACGTTTTCGAGCCAATAATAGATGCTCTCAGACAGTTTTTTCACTTCCAATGTCTTATGGTTTATGATCTCTGCTTCTGTGCCATAGCGGATCGCACGCCATTTGTTTTCACGAAGGATCCAATCTTCTGGTGTGAGACTGTTTTTTTGATAGAACTCATCCCCATGGGTATCAAACCAATGAGCCAGCAAGTGAATCAAAGCAACAATACTTTCCAATTCAAGCATGGTTGCGGGGCCATCACAAATCCGGATTTCAAGAGTACCGTACGTCGGACTAGGCCGCATGTCCCACCAGATGTCTTTCATACTTTCGATAGATCCCACACGCAACAGGTTATGATACAAGATGTTGAATTGAGCCCAGTCTCTGACCACATAGGGAAGTCCCGATGTGGGGTGAGCCTCATAAACGGTTGGCCGGCTTGCCGCAAGACCGGTATCTACCCCTTTCCAAAAAGGTGAACTTGCAGATAGCGCAATGAGATGTGGAATAAAGTGCAGAAAAAAGTTCATGAAGCGAATGCATTCTTCGCCGTTTCGCATTGCGATATGCACGTGCAGGCCATAGACTGCCATTCTTCTGATCAACCACTGATTGCGATCGAGGAGCTGGTGATATCGGGGTGAAGCGCTCAATATGCGTTCATTGTAATCGGCAATCGGATGTGTCCCTGTAGCAGAGAAGGCGATATCCAATGCTTTTCCGGCTTCTCTAACACGTCGTAATGTTTTCATAAGATCATCGCTGACATCATGCACATCTCTGCAAATACCTGTAATGAGCTCAAGCGTACTTCTAAACATTTCTTTCGTCAGCTTTTCATCCTTTACAAGAGCCAGGACATCGGGTGCTCTGGGGATAAGCTGAAGTGTTCCTTGATCGAGAAGTTGAATTTCCATTTCAACACCAAGGGTGAGAGAAGTTGCGTTGTTTTTAAAATCAAGGTACATGAGGGTGTAAGGTAAGCAGCATGGGAAAGTTCTCAGTCAGTCGCCAGTCCTCAGCCTTCAGTCCGGCAGTTTTCAGTCCACGACTTTTCTCTTAAAAAGTTACCTTTCAGACAATGGGCGAAAACAAGGTCAATCTGATCGAGGACAAGGCGCAGATGCAGGCATTCATGCGCAAGCTATTGCAGGATGTACAGGCTTTAGAACACATGCTGCAGAATGGCTGGTTCGAGACAGACATCGTACGCATCGGTGCGGAACAGGAAATAGCGCTTGTCGACCGTGAGACCTTCAAACCGGCCTTAGTAAATATGGCCGCGATGGAGACGTTGAAGCAATATCCATGGGCAGACACGGAACTCGCAAAATTCAATCTAGAGACAAATTTCACACCGCGCGAACTCAAGGGCTCGTGCTTAACGGACATGGAATCTGAGAACCGCCTTTATCTCACAATAATCGATGAAGTCCTCAGGAAACTCAATGCACGCGTAGTGCTTACAGGGATTCTGCCTACTGCCCGGAAACATGATCTGGGGATGCAAAACCTGACTCCAAAACCACGCTACAAAGCTCTTATGGAAGCGATAGACCGGCAACTTGTCGGTGCAAACTATGAACTGCGTCTGGTGGGTATTGATGAACTACGCCTGACACATGACTCACCTCTACTGGAAGCCGTCAACACCAGTTTCCAGGTGCATATGCAGATAGCACCAGAGAATATTGTGCAGATGTACAATATCGCCCAGGTATTAACAGCGCCAACCCTTGCTATTGCTGCAAATTCACCCATCGTCTTCGGCCGACGGCTTTGGCATGAGTCGCGTATCGCAATGTTTCAGCAAGCCCTGGATACACGGACATCTTTAGACCACATGAGAGAACGCAGTCCACGTGTCAATTTTGGAAGTCAATGGCTCCGGCACTCGATATTGGAGATCTACAAAGAAGACATTGCACGTTTCAGAGTATTACTGGGTGGCGAAGTAGAAGAGAATGCGCTGGAGATGGTGAAGAACAAGCAGGTACCTCAATTGCGTGCATTGCAGATACACAATTCGACAGTGTATCGGTGGAATCGTCCATGCTATGGCATTAGTGCCAATGGTAAACCGCATCTGCGTATAGAGAATCGGGTATTGCCTTCTGGTCCTACTGTCATGGATGAGACTGCCAATGCTGCCTTCTGGCTCGGATGTATGCTTGCATTCAGTCAGGAGTATAAGGATATCTCGCGTCATATGTCATTCGACGATGCACGCGACAATTTTGGGAAGGCCGCCCAGTTTGGTATCGACTCCAAGTTCACGTGGTTTGCGGATGAAAAGATTACTGCTGTAGAACTCATACGCAACAGGTTACTGCCGATGGCAAAAGAAGGTCTGCAATCGGTCAATATCGATCAGGGGGATATAGAAAAATATCTTGGCATCATTGAAGGGCGAGCAAGCACTCATATGAATGGCGCGCGCTGGCAACTCAGAGCCTATACCGCGCTGAAGCGTGAGATCTCTGAAGACGAAGCATTGACGGTCATCACGTGCGCGATGATCGAAAATCAGGATAAGCCTGTGCATGAATGGGAATTGCCAGACGCCCGGTCTCTGAAGTCCTACAAACCTGTGAATGTCCGTGTCGGTGAATTCATGACGACGGATCTGTTTACCGTACAGGAAGATGATATTGTAAACCTTGTAGAAGAAGTAATGAGCTGGAGAAAGATCCGGTATATCCCTGTAGAAGATGCAAAAGGAAGACTCGTCGGACTTGTCACGATTCGTAGACTGTTGAATCATCTCGTGCGTCACAGGGATGATCCCGGCAGGGCTATGACCGTCCGCGATGTGATGATCAAGGACCCAATCACTGTCTCTCCTGATACAAGTATCGGCGATGCGCTTGAGCTGATGCGGGAGCGACGGATCGGAGGCCTTCCTGTGGTGCAAGGGAATGAACTCGTTGGCATTATTACAGCGATGGATTTCTTACGGATTACAGGTCGGCTGTTACAAAGGTTGGAGCAGGAATAGCCAGGTGCATTTCACAAACGCCTCTTACTACCGCTTTGCAAGTACCTGACAGCGATCTTGTATTGATCATTAAAATGTAGCATGCAAAGAGTCTTTGCTGTTGGCGATATCCATGGATGTCATCAGACTTTCAGGAAACTCCTGCTGGATGAAATCCGGATCAAAAAATCAGATAGGATCTATTGCCTTGGAGATTATGTAGATCGCGGACCGGACAGCAAAGGAGTAGTAGATTTTATCCTCGAATTGCGGAGGTCAGGTTACCATATCCATACACTGCGTGGTAACCACGAGCAATTGATGATGACATCCATAGAGAGCACAGAAAACTTCGAACTCTGGGAATTAAACGGCGGGAGTGCGACTCTG
>DATDQA010000141.1:0-20007 GCA_035292505.1 Saprospiraceae bacterium
GCATGCCCAAAGACGATGATGCCCGCCAGCTCAATCCATGCATAAGAGAGATATACTCCTGCGATGAACAACAGAACGCCAATCGCCTTATGGTGAAATAGATTGTATGTCAACGCTCCGACTTTGGTATTCACCAGGTAACCGATCATTCCGATATCCGGTGTCAGGATCAGAACCAGATACCACCACCAGGCAAACTGCGTCTGACTGAAGGCACAGATGGACAAGCCAAACATGGCAGCCTCTTCGAGGCGAAGGAGTGTTTTCATGTACGTTGACTCCTGTTGTAATTATACAGGCTTACAAAAATAAGAAGAGGACAAGCACGCTTCTACACACCTCCCTCTTCTTGCACATGAACTTGATCTTGCGTTTGTGTTTTTCTTCTCTCACGCTCTAACGCTCTCACATTCTCACCATCTCACATTCTCACCTTCTAGCTCCTCCCCGTCTTCGCCCTATTCTCCTTCTCCGGTACAGGCGGATGAATCGGCCCCCTCGCTGCGATCGATTTCATTACTTCTTCGATTGCCCGCTCCAGTTGTGTGTCGATTCCTTTTGCAAGCGCAGTAGGATCTTCAGGCACTTCGATATCGGGATCTACACCGTGTCCTTCTTTGAACCACGTGCCGTCGGGATTGTACATCCGGAACGTAGGAACCGTGACAGCCCCTCCATCGATCAGATTCGGAGAACCTGACAAGCCGATGAGGCCGCCCCATGTCCGTGTACCGATCAGCGGACCGAGGTCTGCTTTTCTAAAATAATCGGGGAACGCATCTCCACCAGAACCAGACCAGCCGTTGATGAGCATCGCCATAGATCCGAAGTTTGCGACTGGGGGCCATTGCCAGTTTTTACCATCGCGGACATCCCAGTAGGCGAGTGGTTTGCGGTTGAGTAATTCGATGAAGCGATCAGGTATCTGTCCGCCATTATTGAAACGCTCATCGATGACGAGACCTTCTTTGTTCCATTGTCCATAGAACTGGCGCACGAGTTCATTCTGTCCGTCGACCCCTGTACTCGGGACATAGATATATCCAATCTTTCCACCGGATACTTCGTCGACACGCTTCCTGTTTTCTTCGATCCACGCGAGATTACGTAAACGCGTTTCGTCATTCATTGTCTTTACAACAACCGTGCGTGTACCCTCCCATGTGGGCTTGCTATTCACGGTGAGCTCGACAGTTTTATCTGCAAGACCTTCGAAAGCCGCCCAGGGATCTTTGTATTCATTGAGTGGAATACCATTCACAGCAAGGATGTACTCACCTTCTTTGACATTGACACCAGGTTCTTCTAATGGCGAACGGACTTCATTATCCCATTCTGCGCCGCGGATGATTTTCTTTACCGCAAAGAAATCATTCTTCTTTTCCCAATCCACGCCGAGATAGCCCACACCGCGTTGCTTGGGTTCTTCACCATCACCACCACCGCGATACGTATGTGAGGAATTCAACTCTCCGATCAACTCACCGATTACAAAATTCACATCGGCACGATTGACACAATGATCGATCAAAGCCCCATACTGCGTACGCATGGCATTCCAGTCTACACCGTGCATGTCCTTATCGTAGAAGAAATCACGTTGGAATCTCCACGCATCATTGAAGAGCTGTCTCCATTCTGCACGGGGATCAATCGTCATTTCCATTTCTGCGGTAGCAAGAGTCTTCTCTGCTTTCTGATCTGCAGCGACTTCAATAATGCTGCGTTTACCTTCTTTATTGATCAATACTTTCTTTCCGTCTGCACTCACTACAAAGCCGTTGACACCCTCGATGATCGTCTTTTCTTCACGCTCTTTGAGGTCGTAATATTTCAGGATACTTTTATCATCGCCGGAACCAGAATTTGGATAACGCACAAAGACGACCTTGCCTTCCACACCGGTGACGGCGCCGATATTTCCCGCTTCTGGAGGAAGGATAATAAGACGGCGTTCGAAATTTGAAAAATCAATCACGATTTCTTTCACAGTATCTTCCTTCGCCTCTGTGTCCGCATCTTGCTTGTCCTTGTCTTTGCCACCTTTTTTAGTTGTTTTTAATTCTTCCTTCTCATCTTCTTTCTCGTTTTCCTCACTGGCAATGGCTACTGTGTCATTTTCTGCTGCAAGAGGACTTGCGACATCGGGACGCAGAGCGAGAGCGGCGAGTTGTGTTGCATTCGGATACGACCATGAATTATCAAAATCACTGTACACAGGCTGGAATGCACGGTTTGTCAGGATATACAGGTACTTCCCTTCCGGATCAAAGGAAGGACTGAGATCGGAATAAAATCCTGCTGTCGCTTGGGTGACTTTACCTGTCTTTGTATTATACATGAAAATGGCTCCATTGCCATTGTCCAGGGACTTACTATACGCAAGCCACTGACTATCGGACGACCATCCGGGACGCCAACCGCGCAAACCTCCTTCAAAGAGTGTCAGGTCCTGATCGATGTGTATCACCGTGTTTGTTTCCATGTTATACATCTGGATCGTCATCGTCTGATCCACAAACGCAATCTTCTTACTATCCGGTGACCAATAGAGACGATATCGGAAACCAGGTCCCATGGAAGTTAGTTTACGTTCTTTCAATCCTTGCGTCAGATCACGCAGTGTAAGTTCGTATTCACCTGACTGATCACTCCAGTAGGCGACATACTTTCCATCGGGAGACCATGCGGGAAAGCGTTCGGCGACACCTTCTGTGCGCGTCATATTCTGGACATAACCTTTTTCTGCAGGGAGTGAAAAAATTTCTCCGCGCGCTTCGATGATTGCACGGTTACCATCCGGTGCAATGGCCATGTTGGTGGCATATTCTTCAACCCCTTCAATGCGTGGCTTCACAGCCATAAGGTCAGTGACGACATCGATCTTCACTTCATGAGGTAGGCCGGAAGCAAGGTCGAGGAGGTAGAGATTCCCTCCTGCCAGGAAGACGATTTCATCCGGACCGATCGATGGGAAATGGACATCGAAGTCTGTGAAATGGGTGACTTGTTTGTTTGTCCTGTCGTTGGTATTGTGTAACCAGATATTAAACCTCAATTCAGGACCAGCATCAGAGAGATAATAGATTTTATGACCTGACCACATCGGCAGTTCATGATTTGCATCCCCGTCCGTGATCTTTTTTGATTCGAATGTCTTGAGATCAAAAATCCATACATCACCATTCATACCACCGCGATAGCGTTTCCAGGTACGGAAGATCTGTGACCGTTCCGTGAAGGTGATCTTCAGTCCATCCGGAGAAATGCTTCCATATTCTCCATACGCAAGGGGAAGCTTATCGGGAAGTCCTCCTGTGAACGGCACCTTATACATCTGTGAAAACCTCTGTTTACCGCTTTCGCTGGATGAAGCATATAACAAATGCTGGCCATCGGGATACCAATCGAGCAGGCGATCGCCCATGCCATGGTGTGTGACGCGCATCGGTATACCACCTTTGGAAGAAATACTATAGATGTCCATATTGCCATCGTAGTTGCCGGTGAAGGCAATCGTAGATCCATCCGGTGAAAAACGTGGAAACATTTCTTCGCCTGCAGGTGAACTCAGCCTTGATGCCGTCCCCCCCGCCTTATCAACAATCCACAGGTCTCCACCATACACGAATGTGATCTGCGTCTTAGAGACATCCGGATACCGGAATAATCGTGCGCTCACTTGTGCCGTGCCTTCCGGCAGACTGATGAAGGATGTGCCTCCGATGAGCAGCATGAGAGTAAGGCAATACAGTTTGGACTTCATATGATCGTTTTTGATTTTTTAAAAGCGCATGAAGATATTACTATCCCTTTTAGTGGTTGGAACAATTCGATAGAAGACAGTCCTTAGTCGGCAGTCCGCAGTCTTCAGTCTTCAGTCCGTGATGCACCGCTACATTTTGATTTCTTCCGCCTTAGCCTCCGCCTCAGCCTTTTTTCAACCATTTTATCCCCTCCCTCTTCGTCAATGCAGGCAATTCAGGATGCTTCGCAATAAATTCTCTCACTGTTTTTGTATTGGTCTTCGAATATTGTCGCAGTGCCCAACCTGCTCCTTTTTGCACAAAGAACTCTTGTGAGTTTTTACGATGCAGGATCATTTGAAATAACAATTTCTGATCCGTCTTCTCTCTGTAGAGCAGTTGATGAATGATGGCGACGCGTTGGAGCCAGATGTTGTCAGAAGCGATCCATTTACGTGCATACCTCGATTGCAATTCCGGGTAATGCAGGAAGTGTATACCCACAAGTTTACTGATCCAATCAACCGTATCCCACCATGCACCGGTGATGATCGCTTTTTCCAGAAAGTCAATAAAACCTGGCGGTTGTGTTTTGATTTGTTTTTCCATCATCTGCAGGCCGGTATAAAACATCTCATGGTATTCTTCATTGAAGCAGAGTCGTGCAAAGGCTTGCAGGTCTTTACCATCATACATGCCGTGCTTGGTGAAGATATCTTTCAGTATGGCTACCCATTCAGGAGCTTTGAGGCCATAGTACTCATAACGGTTGCGCATATAGCGCCTCTGTCCTTCTGCGCGGACGGGATCACCGGCGTCGGAAAATTTTTTACGGATAAGTGAGATGTACTCACGTGGTGACAGGCTGGGATAAATCAACTTGCTGTTCGCTTTTGCTGTTTGCTGTTCGCCATTTCTTTATGGGCTAAGAACCCAGTGTCTTCATTTGAGTTTGTGTCCCGACGCTCTCTCTACTTTGTAGAGATTGGGTACGGGATGTCGCTTACCTGCCCCAAAGGGATGCCTTTGGCACCGGTAGGCAGACTTCGCTCCATTTGCACTTGTGTTTGAGTTTGTGTTTTTCTTCTCTCGCCATCTCACCATCTCACCTTCTCACCTTCTCGCCATCTCGCCATCTCCTCCAGTATAAAAGGATTGCGTTTGCGTTCCTCCCCAATCGTCGTTGATTCCATGTGGCCGGGATAGACCTTTACCTCATCATCTAATATCATGAGCTTTGTGAAAATACTCTTCATCAGGGTTTCATAATCTCCTCCGGGTAGATCAGTGCGACCGATGCTTCCTTTGAAGAGTACGTCACCACTGATGAGTTGTTTTCCTTCTTTGTCATAAAAACAAATGCTCGCCGGAGAATGCCCGGGAGTGAAGAGCACTTCGAGCTTTGTGTTTCCAAATGCGATCACATCTCCCTCTTCAATGAATGCCACTGGTTCCGGCATTGGCTCTACAGGCGTGCCGAACATCATTCCGGATTGCGGTGCAAATTGCAGGACGATGAGTTCGCCCCTGTGAATCTCAAGTGTTAATCCATAGTGCCTGGACACAAAGGGGATACCGAAGACATGATCGATATGGCAGTGGGTATTGATCAGTCTTACAGGCTTCAGTTTTTGTGCGGAGATAAAATCTGCGAGTTGCTTCTCCTCTGCACGACCATAGCAACCTGGATCGACGATGACACATTCTCTTGAATCGTCGTAGAGAATATAGGTATTCTCTGCGAAGGGGTTGAAAGTGAAGGAATGGATGTTCATGACAACGAAGATAGGCTACGACAAACGGTAAACGGTAAACGGTAAACGATACTACTATTATGTAATGGGTAAATTCAAGAAGCGATAAAACTCTATTTTGCTAGAAATTATCAGATATTAAAACGATATTCCATGAATAAGAATAAACTCATATTCGTTGGTTACGCAATTTGGCTTATTACACTCAGCGTGGCTTGTGACAAGTACGAACCTCTGACATATACAGAAATCAGAGAACGCATGCATACGACATACAAAGGAACATTGTATGAAGATCAAAATACGTATGAGGAAATCGAAATGAGGCTTGAGGCGGTAGATGACAGTGTCAGCATTATCTATGGATTACAGTTTGATTCCTTACTCGTGAAGGTCACAAGTGTCTTCCTGAATAAATGCGGTGTAGTGTGTCACGGCGATTCGGTAAGTATCTTGATTTATGACGACGAGCACTCAAGCTTGTTCGTTGACCGTTATGAAGACAATCCCAAGTTGGTCTATTTTGAAGGAGAGAGAAAGAAATGAATCGGCTTGACCAAGGGTGAACCGAAACCCGGCCAGCAGTAAACGGCAAACGGCGAATACCCAATAACACACTGTTTTAATGATTTCCGTTGACCCTTTACCGTTAGCCGTTCACCTTCTATCCTTTGATTTCAGCCTTTTTTCTAACTTGTTGAGGTTAGATTTTATCGTTCTTCGTTGACCTTTATCTGTTTACCCTGTTTCTTAAAACCTCAATTCAAATGATATCCTTCCTTTTCGACTTCCATGTCCATTTTTCCTTTAAGCCGGCAAACTCGGCGAATTTCACGTCCGGAACTGAGCCGGATCCTGACCACTGGCGCGAACGGCTTGGCATGGATCATTTCTCACTGGCCAGTCTTGGTGAAAAGACAGTGATCAAGTCTTCTCAAATCAATGGCAATGCATGCACTCTCGGCCTGCATCGGGTGCTGTGCAATGGCCTGTATCCGCTTGAACGCGGTTTTATCCGGAATTCCATCATCAATTCCATTTCGACACTCACGGGTTTTTCATTGAAATCCCTGCGTGATCTCGAAAGCTGCAGAAGCTCCTACTTCGCGGCGCTCGAACAGGAATACCACAATCTTCTGGCACATCAGAATGATCCCACATTCTCTAAACATGGAAATGTGTACATGCTTGTGAATTCCTTTCAGGAGATCATGCAGAATATCAATACCGATACAAACATCCTCAACATTCTCAATTCCGTCGAAGGTGGACATGCTTTTGCAGGCGATATCCGGGATGCAAACGGAATCGTCGTAGATATCATGGCTGCCGAAAAAAGACATATCAAGTCTCTCTTCAATGGCGGCGCCGGTGATATCGATTTCAAACAATACATTACACTGCTCGCGCAAAACATTGACCATGTGAAATCACAATGGGCACATATTCCCTTCTTCGTTGGTCTCTCGCATCACTATTATAATCATCTCGCAGGACACTCTCCCAGTCTGACAACTGTTGTGAATACAGCCCTGAGCCAATATGGTTCCACTGTAGATCAAAATGATACGACTAAAACGATTGACGTCTTCTGGTTGGGAATCCATCCCTGGGGTCAGGGCATTCTCAATAAACTGCTCTCACGGATCACTGCGAATGGCTCGCCTACGCGTCGCGTGCTGATCGATATCAAACACATGAGTCCGCAGGCCAGACTCGATTACTATGGGATCCTGGACAGAATGATCCAGAACAATCCTGGCGAACGTGTGCCTATCATCGTCAGTCATACCGCAGTCTCGGGCAGACGCGATACGAGGAGAAGCATCGATAACGATTATGTCATGTTCGATGATGAAAAAGACAACTGCAGATTTTTTTATTCCGGCTTCGGAGAAACATTGACACACAGATTCGAAGGCATCATCAATCTGTTCGATGACGAGATCGTGAGAATTGTGAATAGTGACGGATTGATTGGTCTGATGATCGACGAGCGCCGGATCATGGGACGCTTCCTTCCACCTGAATCCGGTTTTGACAAGAAGAGTGAGTTCAATAAAATTGCAAAGAAATCGGGTAAGGCATTAAATGCCATCGTAAAATGCAATCATAGAATCACCAGATTATTGAAAGATCTTTCATCGGACCCAACCAATGCTGAAATCCAGCAAAAGATCCAGGATTTGCAAAGAGAACGCGAGGCACAGGAGAGGATCAGAGATGACAATCTGCACCTGCTCAAAGCCTCCTATCTCAGCGTAATCATGCGACAGATTTTTCACATCCTTGATCTCACTGGTGAGAAAGGTTGGGATCATCTTTGTCTCGGTACAGACTATGATGGTGTGATTAATCCCATTGATATTTATGCCCAATGCAGCGATATGCTGACCATCTTTGATGATATCACACTTTTCTGGGAGGACATGATGGACCATGACGATCCGGACATCCGCAATCTCTATCGAAGACACCTGCATGGCAAAACAACTGAATTCTGGATCCACAAGCTTCTTCTTCTGAACGGCATGAATTTCCTCAAGAAGTATTTCAATGATGGTTATCTGCGCAACGGAATCAATCCGCAGACGGGATGGGTTTTAACGAATGCAGAAGAGACAACCTTGAGTTTTAATGGGGCGTGAACAATATCGGCAGAAGGGCAGAACGCAAGAGTACCGCAAAGGTCACCTTTCCGCCGTTCCGCCTTTCTGCCTTTTAACTATCATTGCCTCATGCGATTTCTGACGATCATCGCCGCAGTATTATTTTGCGCATGTGGCCACACCCAGGAAGTGGTGAGGACATTTATCCTTGGCGATACAATTGTCCAGCTTGTCGTGCACCGCTCAGAAAAACCCGGCCCACTTTACTACAACATGCACGATGACGAAAACACGAGTGTGGATGCAGCTATGGACATTATTGAAGACAAAGGGGGAACTCTCTTCGAGCTTGTACACTCAGGCAATAGGTATATCGGATTCTCGGTAGACTCGGTGCGTTATGAAATCGATCCAAACAGGATATACACTGATGCCGGTATCTGGCGGGAACTTCGACGCATCATGGTCCAGGATTCTTTCCTGATGGTGCAGGAAATGTACACACAGGATACTTTGCGTCTTGGTCAAGTACGGGATTCTCTGTTCTCTGCCGGAGACAGTCTGCTTTACTATGCATTGCGCAACCAGGATTCCGGATCGGAAGTGTATGTGATCGTGCAGGATGGGATGCTGTCCACCCGACTGCCATTACCTCCTTTGTTCTTTGATGCAGTGGATACGGTCGTCTTTCAGATGGTGCGGGCGTTTGCAGACTCTTTGCTTTCAGCGATGCAGATAGGTTCACAGGATCTCATCATCGCTCTGCACAACAATACGAATAATGGATATTGCCTGGGTTCATATCTCGTCGATAATATTTACCAGGATGAAGCACGAGCGACGTATCGTGGATTGCATCCTGATCCGGATGATTTTTATTTCGTGACAGAACGCCGGATTTATGAACAACTACAACCAAATCAATACCACATCATCTTACAGGACAATGAACGCATGACCGATGACGGATCGCTCTCCGTGTATTGCGGGCAGCGCGGGATCCATTATGTGAATGTGGAAGCCCAGCATAAGCATGAGAAGGAGCAGAAGGAGATGCTTACACTATTACTGGAAAGGCTTGGGAAAAACTGAGGAAAGCGAGAAAGTCGCAGGAACTCATTTAAAACACCCGGGATAATCCGGAAATGTAATTTCAACCATGATATGTGGATCTATATACTGACTTGCAAAATAGCATCCGGTGATAGAGATCATTTCTTCCCCTTCCATGAGTCCGCAAGGATAATTGCAGACTTTGCCTTCAAAATATCCTATGTTTCCATCTTCTGACTCCAACGTAAGAGAGAAGGAATAGAGACCCTTCTGAACAGCTCCATTTACTTTTCCGTCCCAGGTATGCTTATGTCCATGATAAGGGATATCTCCAATCCGATAGACGTTAATTTCATTTCGATCCCGGACTTCGAGAGAAATAATATGTTCGATGGAATCTCCGAGTATAAAGAGATAATCATTTAGATCATCACCGTTAGGAGTGAAAATGTTAGGAACATAAATGTGCGCATTCCCAAACGAATCTATTATGGCTTCGTTTCCACAACAGCCTTTAAGAAATAATTGGTCTTCCTTTTGACAGGCGGATACCATTAATGCCAGACAGAGTGTATATGCAAGCGATGAAATATGCATTGCTGTTGTTTAAAACGTTTTTGCAAGAGAACAACTATAAAGTAAAAATTCATGCATCAAAAACAAAATTCGCTAATTATTCACCGCAACCTCCGACACCCGCCTGCGATACGAAATGTCAAAAATACTCGTACGCGTATACAGGAAATTATCCTCATCATCATATTGGGCGATACTGTTGGCTATAACGGAAAATTTGGATCCATCCTTGCGGACGTACGACCCCTCCAGGTCAAATATGGACTTGATCTCTCCACTTCTGATGCGGGGAAAGTAATACGCATATTGCTTCAGGCTCTCCTCGCTGACCAGGCTCTTGACATGCATCTTGCCTACCACTTCGTGACGCTGATAGCCGAGCCATTTCAGAAGCGTCTCGTTCATTTCGATGATGATACCGTTCTTGTCTGTAGCCTGGTATCCGCACGGAGCATTGTTGAATAAATCGAGAATGCGTTTCATCTGCTCCTGGTGCTGGACCTCAGTCTTCGCTCTTTCAGTTTCGTCTGTTGAAATACTGCAAACGGCATATGGAATATGATGTATATCGAAGAGCGGGAACTTGAGGGATACGAAGTGCTGCATCGCATTACCATTGCCGATGACTTCTTCTGACTTGATCTGTTGTTGCAGCCGGATGACCTCAAGGTCATTATCACGGATCGCATCAGCGGCTGACCTTTCGAACAGATCATACGCCGTCTTGCCTTTTACCTTTTCCTTAGTTGTACCCAGGAGATTTTCATAGGCTTGGTTGATCAGCATATATCTTCCTGAAAGGTCTTTGATGGAAATAAGGGAAGAACTGTGGTCCATTACATTTTGAAACAATTGCTGACTTTCCTTCAGTACCTTTTCAGCTTTATTGCGGCGGTGGAAATAGAAAATAAAAAGAAAGATGATTGTGACTACCGTGACCGAAACTTTAAGCAACAGCAGATAGAAGGTAACGGCAAAATGTGTGATGACGTTTTTGTTTTCCGCTTTGAGCTCTGTGAGCCGGGCATCCGTATCGCGTTGCAGATTGCCCGTGATATCCCGGATCTGATCCATCAGCATTTTCTCTTTTCCCTCGCTGATAAACGCAATCGCCTCGTTCATGCCTTTCTGTCTTCTCAGCTCTGCTACGCGGTTTGTATAGGTTGATTTTTCATCCACAAGGCTTTGAAGTCGCGTCATCTGGTCACTCTGTTCCGCCGATATCCCGGGAAAGGAATTCAGCTGGTGGATATGTAGAAAAATATCTGCAATGGCAGCATTTGCAGGGACCATGTATGTTTCATCCCCAGTCATGACATAGCCACGTACTCCCGTCTCCATATCCGTCAACGTGGACTGAACCTGCAGGATGTGATATTTGATTTCCTCTGCCTGCTCGATGGCTTCAGCGGAATTCAAAAGGCGCTGGCTATTGCGGTATGCCAGGTATGCCAGGGAACATAGGGCAATCAGGATGGAGAGGACTGCAATCAGTATTTTCTTTTCGGGTCGGGTCAATACCAGCATAACTCATGAGATGAAGGAGCAGTATACCAAAGTAATGCTTTTTTTGACAGTCCTTTTGAATATGGTAGGGTGAGTGGAACTTTGGCCTTACCATACTGGGAGTATTGATGTTAGATCGCCTTCTTCCGGTGAAAGTCCATACGTAACAATTAATTCTGTTTCCCAAACTGCGTAGAGTTTTTAGTCATCATACGATTGCTGAAGTACATCTGATAATTTAAAGTTCAATTAGTCAAACTCATGACCAGGAATTAGCTGCCAACTGTTAATCAGTTGGCACAGTTCGGTCTTACGCCATTACATTTTATCCTTGATGTTACGGTCATTGTTTTTATTGTTTAGTGTCGCCTAACGGTTTGGGGCTACACGATGTGTCCGGCCGGTCCCTGAGCTTTCCGAAGGGGCGGGTGGCTTTTGAGCTTGCTTGCCGGGAGGCACATGGCCATATCGTGTAGCCTCCTGTTATGCCATGTGCCTTTTTGCTTCGGCGATTTCTCTTAGATAATTAGGGCAAATGTCAAAGCCGTTCTCCCAGGCTAAGCCACCACCAGATTCAATCGTTACTCTACTAAAGGATTTAGGATTCAAAAGGTCCGCAGCAATACCCTTGTTCAGTATAGGTCTTAAGTTCACAGTTGTTTCAAATCCATCATCGAATCTGATCCAGATCCTGTAATCATCTAATACTTTATATTCCTTAACAGCATTCATACTACTCCAAAGGTCGGATTTTTTTCAAAAGTACCGCTTGTTGTGCTCTTTCCCAATTTTCCAAAAGTTCTGACTTATGAATCGACGCCCATTCAATCACTAATGCATGAGCGCGACGTGGAAATTTCCCGTTGATGAGATCGAGCGATTGAATGTCATACTCAGCACGGTATTCACCGTAATCTGCATGGAAGTGCGGCGGGTTGTGATCAACGAAGTACATTTTGATAATGATACCGTAGAAACGGGCTAGTTCGGGCATGAGTTGAATCTGTTATAGGTTATGATGGATTGTTGCATGTTGGCATAACGGTCTTTGGCTAAAAAACGTAGGGCTTTAGAACTTCGTAATTGTCTCCCGTGATAAATGCTTGTTGAAAGCACTAAACTCTCTGAAACCTTTGCCTGCCCTATGTTTTTTTAGCCAATGTTGGCGCATGTTTTTACTCTTTCATTATTTTATACGAAAGTTCCACCATCCCATCCTTGTATGCCGTCACCTCTTTTAAGTGTAATTTCTGTTCCTGCCCGATATAGTCAAAGAACAATGTTCCGTCACCAAGAATAATTGGCATGATTGATATTATTATTGCGTCTGCCAGTTTTAATCGCAGAAAGTCTTTTGTGAGTTCAGATCCTCCGACCATCCAAATGTTCTTGTAGTTTGACTTTAGTCGCTCATTTACAAGTTTCTCAAGGTCACCCGAATAGAATTCAACATTTTCTTTGTTGGACTTCAGGTCTCTGTGAGTCAGAACAACAACGGGGGTATCACCATAGACCCATCCAAGTTCAAGCGCAAGTTCATGGGTTCTCGAACCCATCACATAGCAATCTATGGCTTTCTGAAAATCCGCTATGTACTCTTCGGTTAGCGTAGCACCTTTTTCGTAGTTGTCAGTTGATTGCATCCATGAAATGCTTCCGTCTTTCTTGGCAATAAAACCGTCAAGACTTGAAACCATGTGTATTGTCACTTTGGATGTATCTGTTGTCATTTTTCAAATATGCGCCAACTCATTTATTCCTGCACCAAAATACGCAAATCCGCACCCTTTTTTCCTCAATCCCAAATCCCCCAATTCCCTGATTCTCAACCCTCCTAACCTCATACAAACACTTACAAACACATACAAACGTCAGTAAGTGTTTTTTATACGACTATCGGGAATGGGTGACCACATCTTTGCGGCGTTGTTTTATCGCTATGAAAAGTCATGCGAAGCCAAGGATGAGGCAAAAAGCTTGTTTCTCTCACTATGGACGCTCGCTCCAAATGAGTCCCTTTTGGGGTAGGTTCGTAAAATGATATCAATTGAAAGCACTTTATCCGGCGAACGTTCCGAGGTCAGGCTCGGCACATCAAACAGTTAAACGTCGAAACACTAAACAAGATTTCATTATTCATTCACTCATTTAATCATTTAAGTATGCAAACGATGAAAAATTCCGTCTCGCTCATGGGTTATCTTGGATCAGATGTCCAACTCTTCACCCTGAGCACAGGTCGTAAAGTTGCCAAAACAAGACTGGCGACGAACGAATACTTCAAAACCAAATCCGGTGAGCGCTCGCAGCACACCGAATGGCACAACCTCACCGCATGGGGCCCTCTCGCAGAACGCATGGAAAGGCAGCTTGCGAAAGGCGTGCAGGTCGTCATAGAAGGCAAACTCGTACACCGCTCCTACGAAGACAAAAGTGGCAATACCCGCTACCAGTCGGAGATTGTTGTGAGTAGTTTTCTCACACCGAAATCTTCAAATGATGATACTGCAGTATCAGAAGAATGAACGGCTTAATTTCATATTCCGGATCAATGGATCAAGGGTAAACCTCACGTCACATTTACACAGTTACACATTTAAACAGTTAAACACATTTCATCATTTATCATTTATCATTTATTTATCAATCATCATTCATCACTAATCAATCATTTTATTATGGACTCAATGAAAAATTCCATCCAGCTCATCGGTAATCTCGGCCGTGATCCTGAAATCACCAAGACATCCGCAGGAGCCAAAGTCGGCAAGGTAACCATCGCCACCAATGAATCGTACAAAGACAAAGCCGGCGAACGCATTACACAAACGCAATGGCACAACCTCATCGCCTGGGGTGAACTCGCAGACTACATGGAGAGTCATCTGAAAAAAGGAGCATATATCGGTATCCGCGGTAAGATCCGATACAATAGTTTCACCTCGAAAGATGGACAGAAGCAGGTAAGGACGGAGATTCTTGTGCAGGAGTTTTTAGATCCGCAATCGCAGAAGGAGAAAGCCGCTTAAAATCTTCGGCTGAAGGGCAGAAAGGCGGAACGGCAGAAAGATGAAACTCAACTTGTCCGTTCGCTTTTCTGCCTATTTCACTCACTATTTCTCAAAAACATATCGGAATGAAAACCGGATATGACTCATTTGAGGATTTGATTGTCTGGCAAGAAGCGATGAAACTTTGTGTTGATGTTTATCGGGAATTCAACGCCTGCAAAGATTTTGGACTGCGTAATCAAATACAACGAAGCGCGATATCTGTTCCATCCAATATTGCTGAAGGGTTTGAACGACACACAGATAAAGAGTTCATAAGGTTCCTCTATATGGCTAAAGGTTCAAGCGGTGAATTACGAACACAACTACTCATAGCAGTTTCTGTGTCTGCAATTCAACATGAGCTCGGTCATGGCTTGATTGAGCGCGCAAAGAAAATATCTGCAATGCTGCAAAAACTGATCGATGCACGTAAACGTAATGGTAAACGATAACTTGAAATAAAAGTAATCCGCAGTGGTCTGCCGTTCTGCCCTTCCGCCTTTACTGCCTTTTCTGCCGTTCTGCCCTTCCGCCGTTCTGCCCTTCCGCCTTTACTGCCTTTCCTGCCATTCTGCCCTTCCGCCCTCTCCTGCCCTTCCCCCAATGTTAAAGACTTGATAAACAAATCAATTCGACAACATCTAAGAGGAAAAACCTCTATTTTTGCCTCGTGCTAAGAAAAATAGTCGTCGGCTTATTAATCCTTCTTTATTCCGCAAGCGCGATTGGCCTGCCTTTGCATTTCCATTACTGTAAAGGAGTGCTCAAGCATGTCACCCTGTTCGTGAAAATGACATGCCATGAACTGGAACAGGAAAGAACTGCGAATGCCTGCTGTAAAAGCCATACCCAATGTTCTGCCGGACCAACAATGAATACCTGCTGCGATGATGCAACAGAATGGATCCAGGATAACATACCTGCAATACCTGCCAGGGATGTCGAATTCGATCTCACTCTGTTGGTAAATGCAGTAGCACCTTCTTCAGCGAAAAGTCTGAATACAGTGGTTACCCAGGAGGTGTTCGGTCCTGGTCCTGATGCCGGTCCTCCTCCCAGTCCACCGATCTACCTGCTTACTTGCTCTCTGATTTATTACGGCTGATGTTTGTAATTGCCCGCACAGATCTGAACCTTTGAGTCGTAATTGAGTTATTCATTATTATCGTTCGTTTACAAACTTTATCAGTCATGAAATCCGGAATTAAATCAATAAGTCTTTTCTTCTTTTTACTTCTCTCCTCTTTTGCCTTTTCACAAAAAGTAGAGACCGTGACGCTTCAGGTCGCGGGTGTCTGCGAAATGTGCAAAGCGAGAATCGAAACCGCGAGTTATGATGTGGCAGGTGTCAAGAAGGCGACATGGGATATCGAAAGCGGAGTTCTCACCGCCGTCATCAGTCCTAAAAAAACATCACGTCAGAAAATCGCTGATGCACTCGCCGCAGTAGGATATCGCAGCGAACTCGCACAGGCGGATGAGAAAGCATATCAGAATCTCCCTGCATGCTGTCAATATGATAGCGGAATCGAGAAGCACGGAAAAGATTAAGAGCTATGCAACTTCATCTATATCAGACGGAGTTGCAGGAGATTGTGTTGCGCCGCTTTCCGTCCTTTTCAGGCCTGCCTGCCCGGCTTTGCTCCGCTGAAACTTTGCGAAAGCGATGTCAGGCAGGAAGGAAAAGGAAAGGCGGGTTTACAAAGACTATGCAACACAATCTTCTGCGCTTACTCATGCCGTGCGTCGTGCTGATCAGTTTCACACCCTTCCTGTTTTCCCAAAAGACACCGGATCAGATCAAAGGCATCGTCATGGAAGAGACCAATGCAGGGAAACTTCAGCCATTGAAATACGTCTATGTGTACTGGCTCGGTAGTACAATGAGCACGAATACTGACTCTACTGGTTTCTTTGTCCTGGACAGGAAGCCTGAGAATATTTCCCTTGTGATAAGTTATGTGGGATATACGCCGGATACGATTGAAATTGGAAATCAGAGCTATGTGAGCATCGTATTGAAGGGTGCCATTGTGCTTGATGAAGTCAATGTCGTGCATCGCAAGCAAACAACAGAAGTCTCTTACCTGAATCCCATGCTCTTGCAGAATATCTCACAGGAAGAACTCTTTAAAGCAGCTTGTTGCAATCTCTCCGAAAGTTTTGAAACGAATGCCTCCGTGGACGTCAACTTCAATGACGCCGTCACAGGGGCAAAAGAGATCCAGATGCTGGGCCTCGCAGGGAGATATACGATGCTCTCGCAGGAGTTTATGCCCGGTATCCGTGGACTTGGTATCCCCTATGGACTGCTTTATACTCCAGGTGCATGGGTGCAATCGATGCAAATCACAAAGGGCGCCGGATCAGTTGTGAATGGATTCGAAAGTATTGCAGGACAGATCAATATCGAGTTGAAAAAGCCCCAGGAGGATGAGCGCTTCTTTGTCAATGGGTATGTCAATGAAGCCAATCGGTATGAACTCAATGTGCTCGGTGCAATCGATCTGTCTCCAAAACTGAGCACTTCATTGTTGACTCACGGGAGTGTGATCACGAAGATGATCGATAGGAATGACGATGGATTTACGGACCTCCAGGAAGGTGAGTTGTTTGTCGTGGCAAACCGGTGGAAGTTTAACAACTATAAGAATCTCGAAGGTGAACTGATCGTGAAGTATACTTCGGATCAAAAGACCGGAGGACAGATGGGTTTTGATCCGGATTCACACGGATCTCTCTATGGAGTTACGATAGATGCACAACGCCTCGACATTTCCGGAAAGACCGGATTCATCTTTCCACAAAAGAGATACCAAAGCATTGGATTTCAATGGGCCTTATCTGATTATGAATTGAACACACAATTTGGTATCAGACCATACCGTGGCAAGCAACAGACAGCATATGGCAATTTGATTTTTCAATCGATTCTCGGTACTACGATGCACAAGTATAAGACTGGCGTGAGCATCCTTGCAGATCGCTATGATGAGTTTTTTGGCTTTGGCGTGCTGGAAAAAGAAGAGGTTGTACCGGGTGCATTTTTTGAATACACTTACACCCCCGCCGAGAATTTCACCCTGGTTGCAGGCTTGCGGGCAGATCGTCACAATATCTATGATGTGTTGATCACACCGCGTCTGCACCTTCGTTACGCACCGGCAAAGAATACTGTCTTGCGGGCATCGGCTGGAAGAGGATATCGTTCTCCGAATGTCATTGCTGAGAACCTGAGTTTACTAGCTTCTTCGCGCTTGATCCACCTGGAAGGTGACAATCCTGATCTGCCCCTGGGCTTTGAAATGGAATCGGCGTGGAACTATGGCATGAGTGTCTCGCAATCGTTTACGCTTGACTTCAGGCCTGGCCGCATCAGTGCGGACGTATTTCATACTTCATTCGATGAGCAGGTCGTGGTAGATATTGATGAAAGTCCCGGTCATGCGCATCTTTATAATCTCGATGGAAAATCCTATTCCACAAGTCTCCAGGTCGAAGGGTCATGGGAAGCAATGAAGCGCTTTGATGTACGCGCGGCATGGCGATTCCTTGATGTCCAATCCGATCATCATGGAGGATTACTGGAGAAACAACTCACAGCAAAGCATCGCGGCTTCCTGAATGTCGCCTATACGACTCCGCGTAAGAGTCGTGGTCATTGGATCATCGATATGACATTGCAACATATCGGAGCACAACGCATTCCGTTTACAGCTTCGAATCCTGAGGGATTACAACTACCCGACTTTTCACCATCGCAAAGAATCATCCATGCACAGATCACGCGGCGTTTTACGAGTAACGTGGACATTTATCTCGGTGTAGAGAATCTTTTAAACTTTAAGCAAGATGATCCGATTCTCGATGCCGATCATCCGTTTGGTCCATATTTCGATAGCGCATTAGGGTGGGGATCGGTGTTCGGGAGGACGGCGTATCTGGGGGTGAGGTATTTGGTGAAGAGGATACCGACGCAATAAGTATAAGTGATAAAGCAAGCGGTCAATTTTATTATGCACCAAGTGAAATCATTGGTTAATTCTGTTAGTGAGTATGCGGTTGTTAAGCGTATGATGAAAATTGCGTGTTTCGATAGTTAATTTAGCCGTCGTATATTAGTTGTTCACTTTCATTGTCATGAAGTTGTCTCTGATTAAATTATAACCAGATGAAAGCAGCAAAGCCGAAATTGGGAGAAGGAATCTATACTGCAGCAGATGCTTCTAGAATTCTTGATATTCCATATCCTAAAGCCAAATATTGGTTTAGTTATTATGCACGTCAAAAACTATCAAAATCTGTTAATTATATCTATCATTTTGAGATCAAAAATATAATAGCCGTAAACTTTCTTACCCTTCTGGAAATGAACATCTTTTTCAAGCTCAGAGAAAAGGGGTTTAAAACAAAAGATATTATTGCTGTTCATAAACGAATGGCTACTCAGTTTGAAACACCATATCCATTTGCTCATGAAACTCTGTATATTGAAAGGAATATTAAAATAAACACTGCAAAAAGAAAGAAAAAATACTTGTACTTTGGTGATACCAACTTGTTTCTACATCTTGACAAGGGGCTTCAAACAACATTTCCAGAAATTGTTATGCCTCTATGCGAAAAAATCTCCTTTGATAATGCACAACTAGCTAGTAGGTATTATCCGCTTGGGCAACATCGGAGTGTAGTTGTTGATCCTCAACATCAATTTGGCCAACCAACTATAGAAGGGACGAATATTCTTACAGAAACACTGGTTAGCTACTACAGGGGCGGTGAAAGCATTGATTTTATTGCATCAATTTATCGGATTGATCCTAAAAACATAATCGACGCAATTGACTTCGCTAAAGCCGCTTAAATGGATTTTTACTGTGATGCACAAATTCCAATTAGTGTAATTCAGGGATTGGATATTATCGAAAGTTCTGAATCTAATGAACGAAGACATAGAGTACTAAGTACAGCTATGCAATTTGGCGACAATATTAAAAGGAACCTCTAAAAACCTGTCATAATGCTATGACAAAAGGAATTGAGGTTGTATCTTGAATGGTATGAAAAATACAAACGCAGTCGGGTTGTTTGACCAACAGGAAAGAATGAATAGACTGAGCGATCTGAAGGATCCGCTCGTATCAATTGGTCAAACAATCAACTTTGAGTCATTTAGACCAATTTTAGAGGATGCGACACTGGTTGAATCACAAGGAAAAGGTGGCCGACCTGCATTTGATCGCGTGATGTTATTTAAGGCACTGGTATTACAGAAGCTATATGGTCTGAGCGACGAACAGTTGGAATATCAAATTACCGATCGATTAAGTTTCATGCGGTTTTTGGAGTTGCAGCTATCTGATAAGGTACCAGATCAGAAGACATTTTGGCTGTTTCGAGATGCTCTGACGAAAAGCGGGGTGATTGATGAGGCATTTGTAATGTTTAGGGATCGGCTTCGAAAAGAAGGATATATACTACAAGAAGGAAAGATTGTAGACGCAAGCCTGGTCAAAGCTCCGATCCAAAGAAATACGCGGGAAGAGAACGCACAAATCAAGGAAGGAGAAGTAAGCATTCGGCGAACCACGTCACTATAGTCACACCTTTGCGGAGGATGCAACCCAGCTCTTTGAATAAAGCAAAGTGAAGGGTGAGGCCTGTCAGTAAGGGATATCGACGAACTGATATCCTTTCAACGGGAGCAATT
>DATDQA010000142.1:0-4567 GCA_035292505.1 Saprospiraceae bacterium
AATCTCGTAAATTAGCCACCTCAACACAAACATCATGGAAGGGACAATCAAGATCCATATTGAAAAGCTACCAGAAGGAGTCTACCTGGCAACATCAGATGAAGTACAAGGATTGGTAGCCCAAGGACGTACTATCACAGAGACTCTTGAAATCGCACGTGACGTGGCGAAAAAACTCCTTGAAGCCCAACATGGAACTCCAGGGCAGATTAGTAAATTAAGCGATGAATTTGATTACCCACTTGTGATAGGAATGTAATGTGGGAAGGCTTTCTGGATTCGGGTATCGTGAAGTCGTAAAGCGACTTAAAAAGTTCGACTTCCTGTTCTATCGTCAAGCGGCAGGTAGTCACGAGATTTGGTACAATCAAAAGACAAATCGCTATACGACTATACAGAATCATTCATGTGATATGCCTGAAGGAACGCTGAGAGCAATCCTTAAACAAGCGGGGGTCTTACCTGACGAATTTCTAAAGGCTAAGTAAAAGCACCTGGCAACAGAAGGCTATAGGCCATGGCGCATCCGACTGACTATATGACATCTGACCGTTTACCGACGAATCAACAGATCAAAACATAAAATCCATTAAAATCGCCACGTCCCGTAATCCATACCTTTACCTGCAAGGGTCAGTGACGACAAAAAAAACTTGAACCAATGAATGATTTTTATGTAGGCCTTATCACAACGGTTGCCGTCATCGGGTTAATTGAAGTTCTTACGTTTTTAGAAAAACGTCTTATCGGTGCCTTGACATTAGTTGGTATCGCATTTATTTACATTGGTTTTTCCTGGAATGTTTTACCGTCATTCCTTTATAGCATTCTCGGAGTTGCCGTGTTCCTCTCCCTTGCCTATTTCGGGTATAAAAAGAACTTCATACTTATCATCATCGGTTTAGTGTTGCACGGAGTTTGGGATTTGTTATTTCCCCTTTTTGGTACAACTGCACCTGAAGGTTACGGTATCTTTTGTTCAACAATAGACTTTCTTCTCGCATTGTATTTCTATATAAGAGTAAAACCTCTGAAATCGTCACCAAGCATTGTATGAACGCATGAGAGGCAGTACTCCTATTTGAGACCCTTCGTACCAATGCCAAACTTCGGACTCACCCCCGTCCCCTCTCTCTCTCATTTAGTCTAGCCGTATGTCTGACATCGTCAGAGAGAGGGGAGGTGCTTATGTATTTAGGTTATTTCTGACTTAACAGCAATACGCTCACTTATAGACGTCACTTATATCCAATTGACAATGTCATATCACGGAACTCCCCTACCTTTGTACCAAGGCCAAACTTCGGACTCACTCCCGACCCCTCTCTCTGATAGAAGTCTATCCGTATATCCGAAATCGTCAGAGAGAGGGGAGGTGCTTTATATTAACTCATCTATTGATTAAATGATTTACTCATTTTTAGGCAAGGTCACTTATATCCAATTGACAATGTCATATCACGGAACTCCCCTCCCTTCATGCAGTGCCTAAATGAAAAATGAATTGCCAGACTCAAAGGGAGGGGAAGGGGGTGAGTCCGAAGAATTATTGACACTTTTGCAGAGAATACTATCACGCATTAAAATCTACATCGATATGAAATATCCCTACTTCATCATCGCAATGTCACTCATCTTTCTGACAAGTTGCTCGACAGATAATCCTCTATCGGATGGCCAGAAGAACACAAGACTGAGCTGTTCATCGTTGTGCAAAGCAAAAAGCAATGCAGAGGTGACGTGCAAGTTGTCCAGTCAGGAACTCCGCGCACGCAAGGAGACTGTCCTGGCAAGCCTGAAAAAACAAGTGCTTGAAAAACAGGCGACGGGAAATGGCTACGCCTTTAAGTTCCCTGGTACGGATGCCATGGTAGACGAACTCGTCGAGTTTATCAAGACTGAACGCTCATGCTGTGATTTTTTCGTCTTCAATCTTTCGGTCAGCGGAGATAAAAGCGAAGCATGGCTTGAACTCACCGGCGTAGAAGGGGCGAAGGAGTTTATTGATACGGAGATGGAGTTGTGAGAAAACGCTATTCGCCGTCCTCGACAGCCGAAGCTTTAGCGGAGGATGTTCGCTGTTGGTCGTTCGCCGCTTGGGAATTCGGACTCACCCCCGACCCCTCTCTCTGATTGAAGATTCTGCATATGCCATAAGTCGTCAGAGAGAGGGGAGGTGCTTATTTATAACCGTTCCTATAATTTAATAACAGTGACTCGTTGTGCTTAAGTCAGTTTAGTTCTTAATGAGATATTAATCTTACGGAACTCCCCTCCCTTTGCGCCACTGCCATACACAATGGAATTACTTTCTTAAAAGGGAGGGGAAGCCCGCCTGAATGACGCAGTCGGGCAGGGGGGTGAGTTCAAAAATGTTCTTAGCTTAGGTGATTCTATTTCATTTGAGGAACAGAACCATCCGGTCCTTACACTCATTAATAGAAGAGTCCTTACCTCTTACCTGAATACACCCTGAGCTCGCCGACCGCGTGCCGCCTTAGCTCCAGCGGTGGCGCAAGGGTCAGGGTGTCATGCTGAGTAGATGTTAATGGCGTGCCCTGAGCCGCCTGGATTTTTTCATACCTAAATTCATCAACCTATGGCAAAACAAAAACGCATTTCCCCGCGCGGCAAACAACGCTACGAAGAAGGCTGGGAAGATTTCAGCCTCAAAGCGGAATGGTTCCAGAGATACCGCGATCCGGGAGCAGGACGCTCGCTCAAAGAAGTCTATGATGCCGCCCTCGTCCAGGCTCATCGCATGGAAAACCATATCCATGAAGCTCCTCCAATGCCCGAGAAAGAATTGAGAAAAGCAGTCCTCGGTCTGGAACCCCGTCGGAAAGCAACGGTGACAGCAACAAAAAATCCAAACGCAAAAGGCGCCATCGGCTTTGCCTCAGGTGCTGTGAAAATCTCAGGAGAAGGTGATCTCACCAATTCAGTCCTCTATCTTCCATTAGATCCAAAGCTCAAAGCATCTGTCGATGAAAATACTATCTGCATCTTCCGTTATGTACAGCGCACGCGTGCATGGAAGAAAATGCCTGTGTGTGGTATTGATCCAAAAGGTACGGTCGCATGGGCGCGTGTGCATGAACCGGGAATATATATCGCGATTGCTTTGCCTTCTGATCCAATCATGCAGGCAAGTCTCCTCCTCCTGTATATGCATAAAGCAAAATTTCCACCGACTCTGAAGAAAGAAGAACGCATCAGGGTAGCGAAAGGAATTCTGAAAGGAAACGGAAAACTCGCGATGCTGCTCAGTGGCCTGGATGAGGATATTATTGAATCAGGGAAACGCAGTGCAAAAAAATCTCCAATAGGAAAGTCAGCGAGAGGCGGAGACTTCGGTGGATTTCCCGGTGACTTGCCAATGCCAGGTGATCTCCCTGGAGGTGGGTTTGCTGAATGGGATATCCTTGATGATATCTGTCCTCCCTGGTTGGGTCCGGGACATCTGTATATTCCAGGTCGCTGGCCAAGGCTACCGATACTATGGCCGCCGATTGTATTTCCATGGCCACCCTTTCCATGGGACTGGAAAGCGATCGGTCCGAAAAACATCAATGGCCGCATTGGATCACTCTGCATTCATCCATCTAACTCAAACATCCTCTATGCCGGTGCTGCAAATGGCGGTGTATGGAAAACCACAAACGCCGGATTGACATGGATACATAAATGGGTGTTCGAAGATTCTATGGCTGTCGGCGCTCTGGCGTTATGCCGCAACTATCCGAATGTGCTCTATGCAGCAACAGGTGAGGATACTCCCGGATGGGGTCCATCGTATCCCGGCGTAGGTATTTATAAATCCATCGATTCAGGTGAGACATGGAATAAATGTGTGGGCGGAGGAACAGGTGATCGTTGCATGAAAGTGCTCGTGCATCCAACCGATTCGAATACTGTATATGTTGCTTCGAATTCTGGCTTGTATAAAACTACAGACGGAGGTGCTACACCGTGGTCGCTCATCCATACAGGTCACTGCACCGATGCAGTGATGGATCCAAGCAATCCATTGATCATCTACGTTGCAATCTGGAATGATGGCATCTACAAAACCATCGATGGCGGTACGACCTGGAATGCAGCAAACGGAGGATGGGGGTGGAAATGGACCGGTTTTGGTGTAGCTCTTGTATGGAGAGGTATTCCCACCGGAGCTGCAGCAGAATGGATAGCATTGGCAATCGGAAATAATGGAACAAGCGGTACGAATTTCCTCATCGCCAAACTCGGACTGGATTCGGGTGATATCTATAAGACCACAAACGGCGGATCGACATGGTCTAAGATCGCAGGTCCCGTGCAGCCGGTGAGCTACAATGAATGGACGAACATGTGTGCCGTGAATCCGGATAATCATAATATCCTTTTCGCCGGCGGTGTAGGTCTGAGTCGCTCAACCAACGGATCCACTTTCGCGAATACGTCCGGAACACATTCCGATCATCAGCAACTTGTCTTCGATCCTTTTGATTCCAACATCTGTTATGTCGCAACCGATGGCGGTGTATATAAAAGCACGAATGGTGGTCAAAACTGGGTTCTGCAA